>VXZL01000021.1 GCA_009845505.1 Candidatus Poribacteria bacterium
CTTCTACCAATTAGTACCGCTTTTGTTGACAATCTCAGATTACAACTTACGCGCCGCACGCAATTTAGCACTTCTCGCTCGTGGATTATGCTGCACTGCAGACACATCTGGAACAACAGGACGTTTTGTCAAAATCTGCAGAGACGGTTCATGGTTACAAATACAGACTGGGATTTTGGGTGGACAGATACATGTCGTCGCGCATGTTTGAAATCGCCGTTTGACTATCCTATCCTCAAGCGAATGAAAGGCAATAACACAGAGATGTCCGCCGGGTTTCAAAAGCGATATGGCAACATCTAAACCGGCTTCAAGATTTTCCAATTCCTTATTAACATGAATCCGCAGTGCTTGAAATACGCGGGTGGCAGGATGGATCTTGGATGTCTTTTGCGGAACCGCCGCCTTGACAATCTCGGCAAAATGCGTTGTTGTCGTTATAGGCATCTGCTGCCTCGCCGTAACAATGCGGGTAGCAATCCGTTTCGCGAACCTTTCTTCACCATATCGCTTAAAAATATCAACCAAAGTATCCACCGGACTGTCGTTGACTACCTGCATCGCTGTAGGAATAACTTCTTGATTATCATCCAACTTGCGTCCAATTCCCATACGCATATCCAATGGCCCGGTATGGTTAAAACTAAATCCCCGGTCTGGTGTATCAAGTTGTAGCGATGACACCCCTAAATCAAGCAGGATACCATCTACAGCACAAATTGAGTACGCCTCAAGCAGAACAGGCATTTCTGCGAAATTGCCGTTAATGAGACAGTACCGGTCACCGAAGGCGCGTAACCTCTCCTTTGCAATAACAAGGGCTTCAGAATCCAAATCAATGCCGATGACGCGTCCATTTGGTGCAGAAGCACTTAGGATAGCAGAACTATGTCCACCCAATCCGACAGTGCCATCCACATAAATACCGGTAGATTTCGGTTTGAGAAATTCAAGCACCGTGTCACATAAAACAGGTATGTGCTGTCTATCCATAATCCCCGTCTCAATACAATCGTTATCTTATAACTGTATGTAGCAAGAAACATGCCAATTTATTTTGCCATTTGCCGTGAGATTAGGCATCTATTCGATTTTGATAGATGGCTGACACAAGTTCCATTGTTTTGACTGCATCGGCGAAACAGGTGTCGGGCTGTTGGTCTTGCAGGATAGCATCCACAAAATGCCGACTCTCTCCATAAAACCCGTAAACTCTATGTGTTGCGTCAGACCCAGCTGCTTCTTCAGGTGTGATCTCGGTTATGCCTTCAGGTGTATGAAGGACCGCGCTCCCACCGGCATCAGGATTGATATAGGCAGAAATTTCCCGGGCGTGCATCTCAAATATATGAATGCGTGCCCCAACTGCCCAATTGGTGCAAAGATAACCAGAGGCACCACTCGTAAATTTAACAATCGCGTTGAAGCTGTTTTCGCGCTCGGAATAGAAACTGTTAATGTCGCTTGCGACAGCTTTCACCTCGCCGCCACCGATCCATCGCAGGGCATCAACAGCATGAATTGCATCACAGGTCAAAACGTCTATGACGCCATCGTAATAGAGTGCCCCTGGGGTGTTCTTATGAAAAGTCGACATGCCTTGGATAATCGGACCGCGTTCCTCAACTATCGTTTTGACCCGTTGCAACAGTGGAATAAAACGGCGATTGAAGCCTACCATCGTTTTGCATCCGTTCTTTTCCGCAGCGCGTGCCATCTCCTTCGTCTGATGGAGCGTAACACCGGGCGGTTTTTCTATAAAGACGTGGTGCTGCTGTGACAGACAATGAATAACAAGCGGAAACAAGTGCTGAGGAGGCATGAGGACATAAACTGCATCGGGACTCGTCTTTTCAAGCATCTGCTTATAGTCTGTAAATGTCTGTTCAATCTCAAAGCGTTCTGCTGTCGCCTGAAGTTTTGATGGGATTAGATCGCACAACCCAACGAGATTCACATCCTCACATTCCGTGAGAGATGGGTAGTGAACGCCATTTGCCATTCCACCTGCGCCGATTAGGGCAATATTGACTTTTTTCATCTGGCTCCTCCTAAATTGTCGTTTGTTGCTTGTATATTATAGGAAAAGATGTTAAAATTGCAACTGACTTATAGAGATTAACTCGATTTACCAACCCATGGAATAACGATAAATAACAAATATGGATCCCATCAAACTTGAACTTTACAAAAACATGCTCACCTCCGTTGCGGAGGAGATGGGTGTAACGCTCCGACGCACCGCATTTTCCCCTAACATCAAAGAACGACTCGATTTTTCATGTGCCGTGTTTGACGACACCGGTAAAATGGTGGCGCAAGCCGCACACATTCCGGTGCATCTTGGCTCTATGCCGCTGTCAGTCCTCGCTGCGATTGCACACACTGAGATGGTGCCCGGTGACATGATAGCTCTCAACGACCCGTATCGTGGCGGCACGCATTTGCCGGACATTACACTGGTCGCGCCTATCTTTAGCTCCTTCTTGCGGAGCGGGTCAGATGAGAAAGAACAGCAGGAAAAGCACCGCCCGGTATTTTTCGTCGCGAACCGGGCACATCATGCAGATGTTGGCGGCATGCGTCCTGGTTCAATGCCGATTGCAACGAGTGTCATTCAGGAAGGTATCCGTATTCCACCGGTCAAACTCGTTCGCGGCGGTACGTTGGACACTGATCTCTGGGAACTCATCCTCGCTAACGTACGAACCCCGGAGGAACGTCGTGGCGACATAGAGGCACAACTCGCTGCCAATCGCGTCGGCGAACGCCGTTTACAAGAGATGGTAACTAAATATGGGACAGCAGAGATTGCGGTCTATATGAAAGAATTGCGTGGATATGCGAGTCGAATGGTGCGTGCGCGTTTACGGGAAATTCCCGATGGACGCTATGCATACACCGACGTCCTTGATAATGATGGCATCAGTGATGAACCGATTGAAATCCGCGTTGCTATTGAAATTAAGGGGGATACGGCGGTCGTTGACTTTACGGGTACTGCTCCGCAAGCCCGCGGTTCTGTCAACGCGATTTATGCCATCACCCTCTCGGCGGTCTTTTACGTTTTCCGATGCATTGCTGGTGCGGATGTACCCGCGAATGCGGGGTGTTTAGAGCCGATTCAGGTCATTGCGCCAGAAGGTAGCGTTGTGAACGCCAAGTTTCCGGCAGCGGTTGCAGGGGGAAACGTCGAAACATCGCAGCGTATTGTTGATGTTCTCCTCGGTGCCTTAGCACAAGCCTGTCCGGACCAGATTCCTGCTGCGAGTTCTGGCACTATGAACAACCTCACAATAGGCGGTTATGATGCTTCACGCGGAAAGGAATTTACTTATTACGAAACGATTGCGGGTGGCATGGGGGCGCGTCCGAATTCGGATGGAATTGATGCTATCCATACGCACATGACGAATACGATGAATACCCCGATAGAGGCAATTGAGACGAACTATCCGATGCAAGTGGTGGAATATGGGATCCGACGAGGCACAGGGGGTGCGGGTCAATTCCGCGGTGGTGACGGCGTTGTTCGAGCAGTACAGATGCTCACAGACGCTGAGGTTACAATCCTTTCAGAGCGACGGACGCGAGGTCCTTATGGTTTAGGCGGGGAACCGGGACAACCGGGACGGAACGTGCTTATCTCTGATGGAGAGGCACAGCCGTTGGCGGGTAAGGTGTCTATTTCTACAAGCAACGGCGACATCATTCGGATAGAGACCCCCGGTGGGGGCGGTTTTTTTATCGTTAAAAAAGCTTGAGTTGAGAATAAGCCGGATTCTGTATGCGATGATCATTCATCTGGGATGGATGTTACCATCCACCTCAAGCGGTTACCTGGGGAAAAGGCGAGCACACCTTATATTCCGCCATTTACCTTGCTCCAGATGGGGTTTACCAAGCTCCATAAGTCACCTTATGGACTGGTGCGCTTTTACCGCACCGTTTCACCTGTACAACGCTTTGAGGCGTTGTAGTCTACTCTCTGTTGCACTTTCCATAGCGTTGCCGCTCCTGGGGGTTACCCAGCATCCTGCCCTGCGGAGTCCGGACTTTCCTCATCCCGATTGTAAGCTACATTCGGGACGCGATCATCTACTCAACTCAAGCCTTTCTATTATACTGTATCTGACAGCTTAGAGGCAAGGAAAACGTTGACAACCCAAAGTTATCCGGCAGGATTCTTAACTGCGCTTATAAAGAAAAGAGGCGCGGTATTTAACCGCGCCTCCAACTGTTGAAAAAAGAAATTAGGAGCAACCACTCGTCGCACCGCAATTGGCACAGCGGTAGCAGACCCCGCTTCTCGCCATAAGTGCGCCGCACTCGGGGCATGGGGGTGCATCTGCATGTTGGAGGACAATCTGTTTCTCACGCTCCAGCCAAGTATCCGTTTCACCGTTGCTGCCATGTCCGAAGGGATGAAGTTCTTCAGGCGGTACCATCTGTTCGTCAAAGTCCGGAATTTCCGGACTCTCTTGGGGTTCCCCAGAGAGGAACTTGGTACCAAGCCAACGGAAGACATAGTCCATAATGGATTTCGCCATTGGGATCTCAGAATTAGACGTGAAACCAGAGGGTTCAAACCGGACATGGCTGAATTTATTGACAAGCGATTCTAAGGGAACGCCGTACTGTAAAGCAACAGAGGTGAGGATTGCAACGGAGTCCATCAATCCAGAAATGACGGAGCCTTCCTTATTCATGCGGAGGAAGACTTCACCGGGGCTCCCATCTTCATAAAGCCCGACGTGTATGTAGCCTTCATGCCCCCCAATACTGAATTTGTGTGCGATGGCGCGTCGCTCATCTGGCAAACGTCGTCTGACAGGGTGGGCAGCGGGTTGTTCGGCATCCGATAGGGTCACATCTGTTCCCTCACTTTCCGAATCCTGTTGGCTTCGGGTCGAGAGGGGTTGGCTCCCTTTGCTACCGTCGCGATACACAGCGAGACATTTCACACCGCGTCGCCACGCTTCCACATATAGCGTTTTGATGTCATCTACTGTTGCATCATTTGGGACATTAACAGTCTTAGAAATAGCACCAGAAATAAAGGGTTGAACAGCCGCCATCATTTTCAAGGGTCCCATGTGGTTTATATAACGGGTTCCGTGCTTACCACATTGGACGGCACAATCAAAAACAGGATAGTGCGTTGGCGAGAGGTGCGGTGCGCCCTCAACCGTCCCCGTGCCGCAGACGACCTCTTCTGCGGTAACAATCTCATCTTCGGTAAATCCGAGCGTAGAAAGCAGGTTAAAGCTTGGGTCTGCCGCCATTTCCTCGGTTATACCTAACCGTCGCAGGCACTCTTCCCCGAGGAAACCGGGAGCAAAGGCGAGATTCAAGTCAAACGCGCTCGGTAACGTCTCTGCGACGCGAGCGATATCCTCGTGTGTAAAACCCCTCTGTCTCAGTGTCTCTGGATTGATATGAGGTGTTCCCTCAAAGGTCCCCGTGCCGACGAGATAGGTAATGATCGCCTCAGTCTGTTGTAGCGTATATCCGAGGTTATGTAAGGCATCGCGGACACTCTGGTTAACTATTTTCATGTATCCGCCGCCAGCGAGTTTCTTGAATTTGACGAGGGCGAATTCCGGTTCAATCCCGGTTGTGTCACAATCCATCAGGAAGGAGATCGTGCCTGTAGGCGCGATAACACTAATTTGGGAGTTTCGATAGCCCGACTGCTCACCCTTTTCAAGGCAGACATCCCAATCTGCTTGCGCTGCGTCCAAAAGCTCTGGTGGACACGCAGCGGCATCAATGCTGTAAGCAGCATCGCGATGGAGCTGCATAACGTTCAACATCGAATCCCGATTTTCGGGATAGCCATCAAAAGTTCCAACGCTTTTAGCGATCTCTGCACTTGTCCGGTAGCCGTGTCCACTCAGCATAGCAGTAATAGAACCAGCATAAGCACAAGCCTGTGCACTATCGTAAGGAATCCCTAAGCGCATCAAAAGGGCACCTAAATTAGCGTAACCGAGTCCGAGAGGACGATACTCATGGGAACGTTGTGCTATCCGTGAGGTTGGATACGCAGAGAAACCGACTATAATTTCCATAGCAGTGATGAACACACGCACTGCAGCGCGGAAACCGTCAATGTCAAAGCTGTCATCATCTCCCAAGAATTTAGCGAGATTAATGCTGGCGAGGTTGCAAGCAGAATCGTCTAAGAAGAGGTATTCACTACATGGATTGCTTGCGTTAATCCTATCTGTATTTTTACAAGTATGCCATTTCTGAATCGTGCTATCAAATTGAACGCCTGGGTCGGCACATGCCCATGCCGCATAAGCAATTTTTTCCATGAGGGTTCTGGCATCATACTCCTCGGCGACTTCCTGGGTTGTGCGATAGGTAGTTTTCCACGAATCTCCTTGGAGATAAGCACTCATGAAGTCATCAGGGATCCTCACAGAGTTATTGCTATTCTGTCCACTGACTGTGCTATACGCTTCACCGTTGAAGTCAGCGGGATATCCAGCAGCGATGAGCGCCTTTGCTTTATCTTCCTCCCGGAGTTTCCAGTCAATGTAGTCAACAATTTCGGGATGGTCCATGTCAAGGATGACCATTTTGGCCGCGCGTCGGGTAGTGCCACCGGACTTAATGCTGCCTGCCCAACGATCAAAACCTTCAAGGAAGGAGAGGACTCCAGAACTCTCACCACCACCGGAAAGGAGTTCCCCCTTAGCACGTACTTGACTAAAATTAGACCCTGTACCGCTGCCATATTTAAAGAGTCGGACTTCGGATCTCTGGAGCTCCAACATGGAGTCCAGAGAATCATCAACGCTTTGGATAAAACAAGCGGAATTTTGTGGGTGCTCATACGCATTGGTAGTGACCTCGACTTTCTTCGCGTCGCGGTCCCAATAGTAATTTCCGCCGCCGCCTTCAATATTATATTCGTGCCATAAACCGCAATTAAACCAGACAGGCGAGTTGAAAGCACCCCGTTGTGTAACGAGGATATGTGTCAGTTCCATCTCAAAGGTCTGTGCATCCTCAGGGGTGGCAAAATAGCCCCCAAGTTCTTCACCTGCGCGGCGAAGGGTACGTGCGACACGGGTAACGAGTTGACGGACGCTATCTTCAGCTTCTGTCCCGGGGACCCCAGCTTTTCGGAAGTATTTTGACGCGGCGATGTCTGTCGCGAGTTGGGTCCAGCTTGCGGGTACTTCGACCTGCTCCTGTTTAAAGATAACATCACCCTTTTCATTGTAAATGACCGCGTCGCGGCGTTCCCACTCTAACACATCGTAGGGATGAACGCCAGGGGTCGTAAAATGGGGTGTGAAAGTGAGTCCCATCCGATCACCCTCGTTAGAATGCTTCGGAGAAGTTGTCGCCTCTTCAACTCCCTTGGGATTATCGACAGTCATATTCGCCTCTCTTTACGGTTATCAGTTTCTAAAGCGAGAACCCAGATAACCATTGTATGATGCGCGCCATAAAGCACGCCTATTATAAAAATCTTCGGTTATAATTATTCTTTTTCAATAATAATTCTGTGATACCGTTTCTTCCCAGCACGGAGAAGCAAAGCATTCTCCTCAAGCAGACCCGTATGGATCACTGTACCTATTGCATCACATTTTTCTTCGTTGATGTATGCGCCGCCTTGCTGAACAAGTCGTCGTGCTTCGCTGCGGGAATTTGCTAACCCGACTTCATGAAACAACTCCATGATGGGAATGCCCTTCTCAAGTCGCTCGGAAGCGATAGCCGAAGTCGGCATTGCGATGTCATCAAGATTGCCACCACTAAATGCGGCACGTGCCGCTGCTTGTGCTTTGTCCGCCGCTGCTTTTCCATGGGCAAGTTGTGTGGTTTCGTAAGCTAGGACTTCTTTTGCCTCCCGAATCGCCTCATCCTTCAAACTCCCAAGTCTTTGGACTTCGTCCATGGGAAGAAAGGTGAAATAAGCGAGGAATCGAGAGACATCTCGGTCGTCGGTGTTAATCCAGTATTGATAAAACTCGTAAGGTGATGTCCGTTCAGCATCGAGCCAGACTGCACCGCCTGCGGTTTTTCCCATTTTTGCGCCGCTTGCCGTAGTCAACAATGGAAAAGTGAGTCCATGTACGCGCGCACCCTCAATCCGGCGGACGAGATCGACACCGGCAAGGATATTACCCCACTGGTCGTCTCCGCCGAACTGGAGGCGGCATCCATACTCCCGAAAAAGACACAAATAATCGTACGCTTGGAGGAGTTGATAGTTAAATTCAAGGAACGAGAGTCCGAGTTCGCGCTCAAGCCGTTGTCGATACCCTTCCGCTCGAATCATCTCATTGACTCGGAAGTGTTTACCGATGTCACGTAGAAATTCGATGTAATTTATAGAAAGCAACCAATCAGCGTTGTTGAGAAATCTCCCTACTTCCGAGACATCCTGTGAATCATCAACATCTGCTATGCCGTTATCAAGATTTAGGTAACGCTGGAGCTGCGTGAGAATACTTTTTCCATTTGCTGCGATATTTTCCTGTGACAGCATCGGACGCATCTCGGTTTTGTCGGTTGGATCACCAATCATGGTTGTGCCGCCACCGATGATTGCGATCGGTTTATGTCCGGCGCGTTGCAGATGTGCCATCGCCATTATGGGAACAAGACTCCCGACATGCAGGCTGGATGCTGTTGGGTCAAAACCGACATAGTAGGTAACCTGTCCTTCGGATAGAAGCTGGGCAACCTGTTCTGCATTCGTAGTCTGTTTAACAAAACCCCGCTCATTTAGGGTTTCAAAAACGTTGTGCATTTTTTATCCTAATTAAGTATTAATTTATATTTTTTTTAAATAGTATAT
>VXZL01000406.1 GCA_009845505.1 Candidatus Poribacteria bacterium
GTTAAGTTTACATATCTGAAGCCTTCCCGTTTCTGGATGCCCGAATTTATTCGGGACAGCACACTTTTCCCCAACAAGTTGGGGCATCCGGATGTAAATTATTGGAAAACTGAATGGCCCTGCAAACGTCGCTTGATACCAAAGCCTCTATCGGTTATAATACTCGTCATGAACGAAACCGTGCTTCCAATCACAGAACTAAAGGAGACGTTTCAAGATACGATTGCAAAGGGACCTGTCGTGATTGTTGCACCGACGGGTAGCGGCAAATCGACACAAATTCCACCGTGGTGCGCAGCACTCTCCGGTGTCCCCGTGTTAGTCGTTGAACCGAGACGCGTCGCATGTCGTTCGCTCGCACGATGGGTGGCACAACAGCACGGCGAACCATTGGGACAGTCAATCGGCTATACCGTCCGCTTTGAGGATGTCAGTTCCGATGCGCGAACCCGTATTCGTTTTGTTACACCCGGTGTCGCCTTGCGATACGCCGCTGGACCGGAGTTGGATCAATACGGCACTATCATTCTGGACGAATTCCACGAACGCGGTGTAGAGGCTGACCTGTTTCTCGCCATCTGCCGAAAAAAACGGCGCGATGCAAGACTTGTTATCATGTCCGCTACAATAGCCGCACAACAACTCGCTCGTTCTATTGGCGGACAGGTACTACGCGCGGAGGGACGCGTCTATCCCGTTGACGTGCGCTATCTCGGCGGCACAGTCGTACCAAGTGCTGACCGCTTAGTGGAACGCGTCAAAAGAGGAATCCATCGCGCCCTCAAAGAGACCGAGGGCAATATTTTGGTTTTCTTACCCGGCAAAGGTGAAATTAGTGCCTGCCAAGACGAATTACGCAGGATGCAGCACGTTGAACTCCTCCCACTCCACGCAGACCTACCACCCGGTGCACAAGACTTGGCATTTGACGCAAAATCGCAACGTCGCCGCGTTATCCTCGCAACCAATGTAGCAGAAACATCCGTCACACTTCCCGGCATCACTGCCGTTGTAGATGCAGGCTTAGTGCGTCAACGTATCCACCAAAATCGACGTATCGTTTTGGCACTGCGTCCGATTTCTCAAGCCTCCGCCGAACAACGCCGCGGACGTGCAGGTCGCCTCGGACCCGGCATCTGCTACAGACTCTGGGAAGAACACGCACAACTTGAACAAGAGACCCCGCCAGAAATTCAGCGAGAGGATTTAACGCAATTCGTGCTGACCGTCGCCGCAACAGGCTACCGTCCACAAGACCTGACGTTTCTCGATGAACCCCCTGACTTCGCCGTAGTGCGCGCACAGACTGAATTGAAAAGTTGGGGTGTGCTCTCCGACGACGGCACACTAACAACGGCGGGGGCAAAGATTTGTGCATTACCTGTCAATCCGCTTCACGCCCGTTTGCTCGTTAAAGCCCCGCCGCCGCTCCGACGCGATCTCGTGGATTTGATTGCTACACTGGAACGTCCCGCCCCGTTATGGCGGCGCATGAACGATCTATCGACGGAACAGCAGGACACTGTTCAGAAAGCCCGGCAAAAAGACCTCTACCGAGATGGCTGCGACGCAACAACGGCAATCCGAACGTTGCGCGCTGGCGATGAAAAACGCCACCATCTCCATAAAACCGCACTCGCTGAATGCCGCAGAATCGCAACGCAGCTCAGGGATTTCCTTGGATTGCCACCCGTGATGAAAGACAAGACACCCCTACAACCCGATCGCGCTGCACTGATTGCGTATCTCGGACGTGAATGGGACGCTTGTGTGTATGTTCGACGGCGGAGAGGGGAAGGTTGGGGAAACGGACAAGAGGAAGTGCTACTCGATTCTGATTCACTTTTACCCGACGAGCGGCACGCTGCCCTCATCTTGGAGACGGTCGGCATCGCGAAAGGCACGCGCGTTCAACTCATGGGACGCACGGCTATGCCCTGCGCCTTTGAGGACTTGGTGGATGCGGGTATCGGAACCTCTCAACTCGCCACCCCCAGACGCGAAGGCGAGGACATTGTTGCAGAGGTTGTAACCGAATACGCGGGAAGGGAAATCGGACGTGAACGCCAATCGCTTAAGGGAGCATTGTTGAGAGAGGCGGTAGCATCCTTGATTCTCTCTGGATCGTTGTTCTCAGGTGTCGGTGAAAACCTTACACGCGCAATTGACGCGTGGCGACTCCATTGTGCCCTCAACCCCGACGTACAAACATCGGAAACAGAGGTGTTGACGCCACAGGCATGGTTAGTTTCACAACTCACCACATTAGGGGTGGAGGCTGCCGAAGAGTGGCAACTTCTCTCTGCCGAGGACCTGACCTTTACTGAAATTGACCCCGACACGATTGACAAAATTGAAGCGCAGTATCCAAAAGAATTCTCCATCAACGGTGCGAAATTCGATGTGGAATACAACCCGGCTCAAAAGTTGGTTACCTTACGCTGGCAGCGCGGCATTCGCCAACCGGCGTTGACTGCAGTGTTATTGCCGCGCTGGAATAATTGGAAGGTGCAACTCGACCTCCGCGGACAGGTACGGACGGTACGTCCTTAGTCGGCTTTGATCTTACCCCACACCGTTGTTAGCAGATGTGGTTGCGGCGCAACCGGCAAGCTGCTCGGATTGAGCCAATCGGGCGTTATATTTGAACCTCGGTGCGTCATCTCTGTTTTTCTGCCGCTACGGACATCAATTACGACGATCTGTTGACTATTGTTGTTGTCACGTTCTGCATAAACAAGTTTATCCGCTTCGGGTGACCATGAAGGACTATGGGTTCCCGGTCCTGACTTACTAATCTGCTTCAAACGGCTGCCGTCCCGATTCGCAATGAAAAGTGCCTGTTTATCAACACCTACACCCCACTTGTACCAAGAAAACGCAAGCCGCTCACCATCCGGCGACCATGATGGCGAGTACATCCACGGCGATTCTTTGGGCAGAAACGTTTGTACGGCACTCGAACTGAGTGTAAGAATGCGAATACGACGGCTACCTCCGACATCGTCAACAAAAGCGATTTCGGTTCCATCTGGAGACCACGACGGATTTCCACCGCGCCGGTCTGCCGAAGCCACTTGTTTCACGTTTCTGCCGTGTATCGTCGCCGTTTGGATACTCCATTGGGGCAATTGTGCATGGAACACAATCCTTTCCCCATCCGGTGCCCACGCTGGCTCGATTCTCTTTGCCGTATCGCTAAACACTTTCCGTAACCGCCGACCATCGGCATCTATGACATAGAGATCCTCAACACCACCGCGATCAGAGACGAAGAGAATTTGCTCATGGGTCGGAGACCAGACCGGACTGAAATCGTCTCCCCGATTGTTGGTGAGTCGGACTTGCTTGCTCCCATCGGGATTCATAACATAGATATCCCAATTCCCACGCCGATTTGATGAAAACACAATCTTCTCGGTCTTCGGTGCCCTCGCGTCAACTGGGTAAGCACTTGCAAACGTGAATATCAAACTGAGACTACAGAAAATAAAAAAGCGTGTAATTTTCATCTGATTCTCCTCCTATAGTAAACTATTTTATCCTTTTAAAGGTGCATCGAAGCCCCCCAGTTCGCATCCAACCTTTCGGGGTCAGCTTCATATCCCCATATAGGACCAAATAAAGCGTATCCTCCGTCACCGTAATACCCGTCAGCGAAGCGATTGCGTAAGAGGTCTTTTTTGCAGCAGCCCGCCGTGCCCCTTGGACCCCCATATTGCGATTCTGTAGCATCGCGGCTCTTTTCTGTTTCTGCTTCGCAGCTATCTGTTTTACAGGTTCGGAACCGAATAGGAATTCAAGCATATCGGGTCCCGTCTGCTGATTAAAACGAACATACGGAAACGGATCGTCACCGTACTGCTTTGTGGTGATATAACATTGTCCTGTGACACGCCTACCTTGATTGCTGCCACTATAATGATATGAGCCGCGATCCTCAAAAAATTCAATCGTGAGATTTTGGCGCGTAGAGGCGACGAGTGCCGCTTTTGCTCCCAATATCTGTTGACTCGATTTTTCATCGGTTACTTCAATACCGGGCAAGCGAGTTGTATTTTCCGTAGAGGTTTGCTCGTCTCTTTTAGGATTTGACGAGCTCGGTGCTTCTACTTGCTCAGGGGCAGTGGGCGATGCTGCTGTCTTGTCCGTGGCACTTTTAGAAAGTTGCTGCACAAAAGAGGTTGCCGATTTCAACGCCTGCTGCGGTGTCGATTGCTGCCGTTTCGCGCTAACACTCCCCTCTTCAACTTCCAATCCGACATACTGCCACTTACCAACAAGCAGATCCTTTACTGCCTGCTTGATTTTTTCGGGATTGTGCCTCTGGCGTGCCTCGTTATAAGCTTCAATCAACCGAAGGCGTTCTTGCTGCATCTCTTGAGATGTTAGCGTCCCACAGCTTGTGAACACTATCATTAGGATACCGAGCACCATTCGTATTTTCACCACTCATCCTCCTTTACCTAACTCGCTTGAAAGTACAGCGGACGCCTCTGCTCTGCGCCCACCCGTTCGGTGTTAATTCCATCACACCAAACAGGGTTAAGGACAACCTGTCCGCTGTGACCGAAATCCCCATCCAATTCCATGGCACCAACTGTTTAGAGGAATCATCTGGTGTATCGCGCACGTTCGGTGGCACACCGGAGATGAATTCAGGAAAACGCTCACCTGTATCCCGAAAAACCCGCAGATACGGAAGCAATTCATCACCATAACGCTCTGCACTGATCTTGAAACTGCCCGTTACCTCCGTGCGTCCATTTACACCGCGATATCGGCGGTAGACGTTTTGATCCATAAAAAACGCAATCGTGAGGTTTTGGCGAGCCGTCGCGTTGAGTTCATACTTTAATGCTGCCAATTCTTCACTCAAATCGCCTTCGGCGACCGCTATGTCCACAAACTGCCACGTGCCGAGAAGTCTCTGGGTCAAATCGTCTTCCATTGGTCGCGGATCCCTTTTTCTCAGGACATCCTCATGCGCAGCGCGAAGCCTATCCCGTTCGTTTTGCATCTCCTGATATTTCGCACTCGTACAACCAGCAAAAGCCAGAAGCAGCAGACTAAAAACCGTTAATATCTTCACTCCTCGATCCTCCCAAAGTAACAGTGCATGCCGCCGCTTTGCACCCACCCAGTGGGCCCTAACTGCATCCTTCCGTGTATCGTGAGGTACAATCTGTCCTCCGTAATCGAAATGCTAATTTCTTTCGCCGTTGAAACGCCTTGCGAACTTGCGAATCCAGAGGGTCCCGCTGATTTACTACTCGGATTTACGGCGAAAAGGAGCTGCGACATTTCAGGACCAGAGCGCCTGAAAAATCGGATAAATGGGAAGGGTTCATCGCCGTAACGGATGGTGAAGACGGTAAATTGACCCAAAATTTCCGTAGCACCGTTTTTGCCTCGGTAGTGATAGATACCTTTTTCTTCAAAGAATTCAAGTGTGAGATTTTTCAGATCAAGGGAGCGCAGCGCAGCTTTGGTTTCCGCAGCCTTTTCAATAGCGGCACCCTCCTCGACTTCAAGGTTCAGGAATTTCCATCTCCCAAGGAGTGTATCGGTGATGCTGGATTTAACTTTGAGTTCGCTGTGTTCCTCACGGAGGTTTTCATAGTTCTTGAGGAGTTGATCGCGCTCTGCCTGCATTTTTTGATATTCTACACTGGTGCAGCCCGAAAGTATCAAGACCCAGATGCCAAAGACAGTTAAGATTTTCACATTCTTTCTCCTTACCACCAACTTCACCGGTATTATACCAAGCCCCTGTTTAAATAGCAACACCGAGGCGTAGAGCAGGTCATTTGATTTTCCAGTAAACCAATCTCATAATAGTTAAGACACAATTTTATGACCAAAAGGATGCATAATTTCAAAAAACTAAACAATTCTGACGCATTCGTGACTTTAGAACTCAAGCGTCAATCCAAAATAGACGATCCGTGGCAGTTGTGGCGCGTCAAAGACTTCACGTTCAATACCAATTTCCTGACCTTGTACGTCAAGCGTCGCCTCTTCAAATATGAACCGTATCTCATTTTTCCGATTGTACACATTCAGAACATCAAGGAAACCTCCTATTTGCAATCCCCAAACATTCCATTTATAACTCACTCGAAGGTCTAACTTATGATACGGTGCGAGTTCGGTGCTTAATTGTTCATCAGCACTCGCCAAAAGCGGATTCAGTCCACGCGTTACGGGGTCCTGGATGAGAACAACGGAGCTGATAGGTACTTCGGAGGTGCCGCTGAGATACTGCCACTTCGCGCCAATCTCAAAATTCGGCGTGAAGCTATAGTTACCGACGACACTCACAATATGCGTATTGTCAAACAAGTAGGGTTGATAGGTAGCATCTGGGCTCTCACGCCGTTCGGCATGCGTATAACTGTATGAGATCCAACCGAAGAATCTATCTGGAATCCGATGCCGTAGGAATACCTCCGCACCTCCGACGTACCCAGCCCCTTGATTGAGATAATTCGAGACTTCATCGGGTGTTACCAGTTTCCGCGCGTCCTTGTAATAAGTTGCAAACTTGAGTTCGGTGCGCGACGAGAGGGGATACTCTAATTCCATAATGTAGTGCCGTGTGAGACTCGACGCCAATGCCCGGTTGCCATTTTCTGCCAATAGGTGAGAGGGTTGTGGGCTCTGCTCATAATGTCCATACGCGAAACGGAGGTTAGACCCGTTTGGCAGTATGAAACTCACACTCCCTCGCGGTTGAACGGAAACCTGTTTAATCACATTCAGATAGTCGAAACGAACACCGAGTGCCACGGATAAGAACTCAAGTGGATCGTAGCGTCCTTGCACATATCCCTCAGCCCTATAAAAATCGTGTCCAAATTCGTCGTATATCTCTTCAACACTGCGCTCCCTAACCTCATAAGTCCCATCATCCAGTGCAACCACTGTGACCGTATCTTCATTTTCTTCCGCATACTCAAGGATTTCGGGAAGCTCCTCGGGGTCTTCCACTTCACTGTACAAGGACTCTGGAAACCTGCCGTCCTCGAAACTGTTGGCAGGACTAAAGGAGAGAAGGAAACCGGGTTCAAATTGAAACTTCGGTGTCAACCGATAGGATACATCCTCGCGGAATGTCCAGACGGGAACGTCAATCTTTACATCGTAGTGGGCATAGTCCACAGAATCAAGGACCCACTCGCCTTGAGGGTTCTGAGAAAATTGCTCATTAACAGGAACTTCAAACGCAATAGTAAGGAAATTGAAGGAACGGGTCAGGGATAAATGTGAGGTGAGATTTTCGGTAAAGTCCGAACGGAGATGGATCCCTTGTCCATCGAAACCGTTTTTGAAAAGAGCGGTGGCGAGAGCACCTTCAGCATCTTCAAGTACCCTTCCGCCCTCACCTTCAAACTCACTGTCCTCCTCCACAATCTTAAAATGATCCGTTGCAGCGAAAGCGTTGAGTGTAAAGTGATGTTTTTCTCCCAAAAGATAGGCGAATTTGAGTTGATAATCTGAAAAGTAAGGCAGCTGCTGTGGACGTCCTGTCTGTTCCTCAAGAATCGGGCCAGCAATGAGGTCTAAGTAACTCCGCCGCCCAGAAGCAGAGATATATCCCTTGCTACCGATGCTGGCTTCAAGGAGTCCTTCGGAATAGAGGATATTCAGGTTGAATTTCCCATTCAATCGCTCCTGAATGCTGTCACGTGCATGGATGTCAAGCACAGCTTGCGAATCCAGTCCAAACTCAGCACCGTAGCCCCCCGCATAGATGTCAATTTTCTCAAGTGTCTCCGAACTCACTGTCGAAAGCAAGCCGCCCCAGTGAAAAGGGTATCCGAGAGGTGTTCTGTCAAGATAGTAAAGATTAGACCCTGGTTCACTACCTCGGATATAGAGAACGCCGAAGTAGTCGTTTGGGATACCAATGCTCGGAAGTGTCATCAGTCCTTTGAGCGTATCGTTGAAGGTACCGGGGATACGCAGGAGTTCGCCGCCACGGACCTCCATTCGGCTGATTGTGGGTGGGAGGCGTTTTCCCTCAACAATAATGGTTTCTAACTCAACTGCCGGACCGAGGGATATTTTCACTTCAGTGGTAGCGCCGCTGCTAATTTTAACGGAAACTTCTGTGGGTATCATTTCAGTAGGATGGGTGACGATAAAAGTATAGGTGCCTTCGGAGAGTTCCGTGAATTGGAAGATGCCGTTTTCATCTGTCTTTTGATTTTGATCGGTTTCAAGAATCCGAACATCGGCACCTGCAAGCGGCCTTCCGGTGCTGCGTTGATAGACGGTTCCTTGAACGTCGCCAGTTTCCGCTAAAGCAGGTAGGGACATAATGATAAACACAAACAGAACCGTGATGAATCGCGATATCATTCAGTTGGTTTGACCTCCGTATAGTATAGACTGTTAGTCTGGGTTTCCTCTGCGTCCGCAAACTAAAAGTTTGCGCTACACGTAGAAACCTTTTATTACACTCACGTTATAAATACAATTTTACGGTAAGAAAGTTGCATAAATATGATAATTCAACGCCCAATTTGGCTTTTGAGTTGACTTAAAATCTATGTTGTCCTCTGTCCGCGAAAAAGCCGAGCGTCCGTCAAGCACACGCTCGGCTTTTTTGTGTTTCTACTTTTACGATGTCCCAAACGTTAAAGGTGTTGGGTTCAGTTTCATCGCGACCGCGATGCCTGAGTCAGTTGGACTTAACCAAAAACCCGGGGAATGCCATACGACATTCATACCGTTGATTTGTGAAACGTAGTGGAACGGTGACCAGATTTAATCGTTTAAAAATTATTCTTGATGCAACGTAACCGATCGACGCG
>VXZL01000384.1:0-2750 GCA_009845505.1 Candidatus Poribacteria bacterium
ATGTTAACGCCGCCTCCAGAAGTAGCATCTGACGGATAAGACGATCAAGGAGTTCACTTCGTTGTCGTTCAGCCTCGTTGCGGGCTTCGCGTTCGCTGAAACGGTAGACCTGCTGGAGTTCAATTGCGCGCTGGTTCACTAAAACATCCAACTCTCGCTTGGTTACGATGTCGTCATTGACATAGGCGACGATTTTGTCGAAAGTACGAGCCGTCGCGTTTGTAAGTCCACTGGTAAGGAGTAGCAGACAGATGGTTAGATAGGCACCTACATGGCGCATCATGTCCATACCTCCTATTTAGGCAATAAGGGTTCTTGGTTAATGGTTATTAGTTAAGAGTCTGTCCTCACAAGGGACCCTCTTAACCAACAACCAACAACTATAAACTAACAACCGTTCGCTAATCGCTATTCTTCGGGTTGCGCCTCAGCAGGGGCTTCCTCTGCTTCGGGTTGATCCTCAGTTGGTTCCTCTTCAGCGGGTGCCTCTGGAATGCGATCAGTGTAAGTTTTAACTTCAGCGCGCTCGCGGAGTTGGAGGATCCATTCATCCATAAGTGCCTGCCGCTTTTCACGCTCGACCTTCCGCTCTACATTTCTACGAACATCCTCTTCCTCAAAAGGCTTCTGATACGCATCACGCGCCTCATCTTTACGGAAGATCATGTAATATTTCTGTCCTTGGACATCAACTTCGATAACGCCATCATGCAGTGTTCCGATTTCTGCGGCGAAAGCTGCATCTAAGAAAGGCTCCGTTCCAGCGGGGAAAGATTCCCGACTAATATAGTCAGTGTCGCCCGGACTCGCTGGATTCGCACCGGGACCGACGAGTTCACCCTTATCCGAAAGTTCCTGAGCGAGTTCGGCGATGTCGCTGCCCTCTTGGATTTGGGCGTAAGTTTCATCTGCCCGCACTTTATCGGTCATAGTGATACACATAAGCCTAACCTGTGCTGGACGGACATAGTCTTCCTTATGCGACTCGTAGTAGCCGAGATAGTCCTGCTCAGTCAAAGTGAGTTTATCGTCAACTTCCTGAGTGGTAATCCGCTTAACCATCAACTCGTGAAGATAGTCTTGGACTTTCTTGAGAATTTCGGGGTCTTCATTGAGTTTTTGGTCGCGAGCGAGGTTGAGAATCAAGCGACTTTCCGCCATGAGGAGCATATAGGTTTCGAGTCCCTCTTTGTCCTGATATTGGCGTTGCTTGTACTCAGGGAGTTCGCTAATCTCCTGCTGCATCTCTTCCAAGGTGATATGCTGTTTACCGTTCCATTCAAATTCCGCGATGACAGTACCATCTGCCCCGATTGCTTTGTCACTACAACCGTAAAAAACCGGGTGTATAGCAATCATCGCAAGTAAAAATAGAGGGATAACCGGAAGTCGGACCTGGCTATCCATTTTGCCGATAAAGGGGATAATTCTTGTGAGCATTATTTCTTCTAACTCCTTTTTTCCACTTAGTGCTATGACTAAGGGGTTGTTTCCACAAAATGGGAATAGGCTATTCGTCTGACTCCTCAGTCTCCGCTTCCTCAGGTTGCGGCGGCTCTGGGATATTCTCAGGATAGGTTTTCAATTTACCTTTTTCAGAGATCTCGGCGACCCATTCATTGATGCGGGCGCGTTTCTTTTCACGCTCAACCGTCCGTTTGATGTCATCTTTCACTTCCTCGAATTCCTGCTGCCGTTCTGGCTGGTGCTCCTCTTTACGGAAAATGAGGTAAAAGACCGCATCGTTAACTTCGGTTTCAAAGACGGCATCCGTCAGTTCGCCAACTTCCATCTCGAAAACAGCGTCAATGAATTCTGACCAACGCGCGGAAGCACCCTTCGAGAAGAGATAGGTATTTCCCGGATCATCCTGATTCGTGCCGGGTCCAGCACCAAGTTTGCCAGCTTCAGAGAGCTCCTTCGCCATCTCAACGATGTCTTTACCGGCTTTAATGGCATCGAGTGTCTCATAAGCAAAGTCTTCGTCATCAAGTGTGATACAGATTGCGCGGACTTTTGCTTCCTCAACGTACTCGCTGAGATTTGCCTGATAATGTGCCATGAGATCCTCGTCGGTATGGACGATTTTGGCATCGACTTCAGCCTCGGTTAATTTTTTCACCATGAGTTGATGCGTGTAATCCTCAAGTTTCTTGAGGTGTTCAGGAAGTATATCAAATCCGTCATCTGTTGCACGAAGGATTTTGAGCCGTTCCTCTATTAATTCCTCAAGATACTCGGCTTTATCCGCTCTGTTGTCATAGTTCTGCTGCCGGTAGACTGGCAATTCTGCAATCGCGGCGTTCAAATCTGCCAGCGAGATCTGATAAGTTTTGTCGTTCCATTTGTACTCTGCCAAAATCACTTGGTTTTCGTCGAGAGCAGGCATAGATTCCTCATGCCCGTCAGACTGAACAAATCGCCACGTGAGTAGACAGGTCACAGCGACAATTACAAAAACAGTAATCGTTTTTTTCATATTTTTAATGTTCCTTGCGGTTCGGTCAGGTCGGTTTAGGGAATACAGTACTTTTCCGTATATCCAGCCTGCCCGTTGGTTAGGCTTACGCGCTTTGGATAGTGCGCGCAGCACGTCTTTTTTCGTTTGCCTTTCATCTTTACGATTACACAACAAACAACTTCAGGGTTTGCTGCAATTCGGTTAACATATTCGCGCCAGTCATACCCGGCATGCGAATTTTAAGTTGTGCAGGTGGTTGCAACTGAAGGTTCTTATTTTTGTGTACTAT
>VXZL01000384.1:2760-8795 GCA_009845505.1 Candidatus Poribacteria bacterium
TTCACATTAATTCGCGGGTTCTGCTCATCAAAGGTGACCTTTACCTGTTCCTTTCCAGCAACAATAGCACTAATGCCGAGTTGGTTGCTCTGTTGCTTAAGGTTCGCAATTTCGAGTAACATCTCGACCGGCTCAGGAATAGGTCCGTACCTATCCTGCAGTTCCTCGCGAAGTTCTTTGAGAGCCGTATCGTCTTTCAATCCAGCAATTTTTTTGTAGACAGAGACCTTTTGCCGACTGTCAGGGACATAATCATCGGGTAAATAGGCTTCAACTGGCAAACTAATACGTGTATCAAGTGCTTCTTCGACCTTTTCTCCTTTTAGTGCCATTACCGCCTCTTCAAGGAGTTTACAGTAGAGTTCATAACCAATGGTAACAATATGTCCGTGTTGTTCGGCACCGAGGATGTTCCCTGTACCGCGAATTTCAAGATCTCGGAGTGCTATTTTAAAGCCCGAACCGAGGTCAGTGAATTCCTCAATGACCCGAAGTCGTTTCTGCGCGCCTTCGGTAATTGCGTGGTGTTGTGGATAGAATAGATACCCGTAAGCCTGTGTGGTAGCCCTACCCACCCGTCCGCGTAACTGATAGAGTTGCGCCAAACCCAGGGCGTCCGCTCGATTAATCAAGATCGTATTCACATTCGGTATATCGAGTCCAGACTCAATAATCATTGTACAGACGAGGATATCGTGCTTATGGCGGACAAACTCAAGCATCACGCTTTCCAATTCACGCTCAGGCATCTGCCCATGTGCGACAGCGACCCGTGCCTCAGGAACCAGCTGTTGGACAGTTAAGGCGATACTCTGAATATCTTGAACGCGATTGTGGACAAAGAACACCTGACCGCTGCGACTCAATTCTGCAGTGATTGCTTCACGAATGACTTCGGAGTCGTAAGGCATAACATGCGTCTGAATCGGCAATCGATCTGCGGGAGGTGTATTAATAACACTGAAATCTCGGATACCGACGAGCGACATGTGGAGTGTCCGTGGGATTGGGGTTGCAGTCAACGTAAGCACATCAATCGTCTCTTTAAACTGTTTGATTTTTTCCTTGTGCTTAACACCGAATCGGTGCTCCTCATCAACGATGAGGAGTCCAAGATTGTTAAATGTCACCGTTTTAGAAAGCAAACTATGCGTCCCAATAACAACATCAATAGTGCCTTTCGCCAATCCTTCCTTAATCTGCTTTATCTCTTTTGGTGTCCGAAAACGGTTTAGCATCTCGACATGGACTTCAAAATCCTGAACACGTTTTTCAAAAGTGTCGTAATGCTGGAGGGCGAGGATCGTTGTTGGCACGAGAATTGCGACCTGCTTTTCTGACATGACGGCTTTGAAGGCGGCACGGAGGGCGACCTCTGTTTTGCCGTATCCGACATCACCACAAACGAGTCGATCCATCGGGCGTTCATTTTCCATGTCGACTTTAACGTCCTCAATGGCTTGGAGTTGATCGTTAGTTTCTTGGTACGGGAAAAGGGCTTCAAACTCGGTTTGCCAAGGGACTTCAGCCGGGAAACTGTACCCCTTTCGGGCTTGTCGGAGCGCGTATAAGTTCAGGAGTTCATCTGCCATCTCCTGTATGGCTGCTTTGACACGCGCCTTTCGACGGTGCCACGCAGGACCGCCGAGACGGTCGAGACGCGGTTTATAGGTTTCATCCTTACTACCGATGTATTTTTGCACGAGATCGACCTGATAAGTAGGCACATAGAGCGTGTTATCGTCACTGTATTTGAGCACCAGAAAATCTTGAGGCTTGCCATCAATATCCAATCGACGTATACCATCATAGACGGCAATACCGTGGGAGACGTGAACAACATAGTCCCCAACTTTGAGATCGATAAGGCTGAGAATAGGAGTCCCATCTGTGGGTGGACGGCGGCGGATTGGACGATGGTGCCGGTTTCCGAAGAGTTCATCTTCGGAGATAACAACAAGGTTTAGTGATTTGTTGAAGAAACCCTGACTGATTGCACCAACGCTGATATCTATATCCGGTGGCGACAAGTCGCGTTCGGCTAAGATTTCCGAGACCCGCTTGGACTGCTGTGGGGTTTCGCAGAAGAGATGAACTTGTTTCCCTTGCTGTGCCCAGGTTTTAATCTGATTGATAACTGTTTGATAGTTCCCTGATGGTAAAGCGAGTGCTTCCATTCCAAAGGGCATCGGTGCCAATTTGTTATCTGAAATTTCACGTGGCGGTGCTAAAGACGAAGAGACGATGGGATACTGCTCTATCTGTGTGGTAAGGGTTTCAAAGGGAACTAAGAGTTTATCTGGCGGCACAACAAAATGAGATTCATCGAGCTTTTGTTGATAGATTTCCTGCATCCGTTCGTGTAGGCGCGCTGCTTCTCGTTTCTGCCATTGCGGTTCAATCAGACAGACAATCGTATCGTCGGAGAGGTAATCTGTAAGGAGTTCAACTTCAGATGTGAGCATTGGCAAGAATGCGTCAAGTCCATTATTTTCCGTACAGGCGGCAAGCCCATGCGGAGATGACTCGCCTTCTGTTAGGTCTCGCGTTATCTCTTGGATAGCATTTATGAGTTGTGGTGTCGCGTGTTCCTGAATGAAAGCATCCGTTTGTGTTTGCCAGTAATCCATTGACAGATCAGCAGCAAAGATTTCGCGGAGTGGTGTGAGTGTGACAGATTCAAGGGATTCTATGGAACGTTGCGATATGGGATCGAAAGCGCGGATCGCATCAACTTCATCTCCAAAGAATTCGAGGCGCACAGGCGTATCAGCCGTAAGTGGGAAGACATCCAAAATATCGCCTCTACGGGCAAATTCGCCTTTGACTTCTACGAGTTCAACGTTTTGGTAGCCACCGTCCATGAGCATGACGGCGATGTCGTCTGGATCAATTTCATCGCCGAGATTTACGACGCGACACGCGGCAGCCAAACGTGCTCGCGAAGGGAGTTTGTAAATCAGTGCCTGACTGGTCGTGACAACGACGTTCCGTTCGCCATGTAGCAAGCGATCGAGACATCGCATCCGATCAGCGACGATGTTTTTAGGGGGCGCGATGCCTTCAACGAATTTCCGATGCCAACCGGGGAAGAGATTGAGTTCAGGATAAGCATCTGGGGTCGGTGAATTTTCTAACGCCGGATAGGCACGATATGTACAGATTTCTTCGAGGATCTGTTCGGCTTCGCGTTGCGAAGGTAGCACAATCAGGAAGGATCTGTCTGAGAAATCGTCAATCAGTGCTGCTAAAAGATAAGCAGTCGATGCGTTCACTAATCCTCTGAGCCATGGAAGTTTTTTACCATCTTTGAGGCGTGATACGAGTGTTTGGTAATTTTCTGTTTGACGTAAAAATTCTATCACGGTGTATTGGTTGTTGGTTGATAGTTGATGGTTAATGGTTATTTGCCAATTGCCACGTCTTAGTTTAGGAATTCAATACCTGCTAAAGCCGCCTTGAATGCTCCCATTTTACTCTTTGCTTCCATCTTGACGGGTAGCCGCCGTTCATCATCCGTGAGCCAAAAACGGTCGCCTTTTGAAGTTCCCAACACGAGTGTTTGAACACGTCCTAACGCCTTGTTCTTAATAATTTCTCTGCGTTCAACAGTGAGTGTAACCTTCTGTACTTCTCCTTTAACGACAACAGGGAAGAAATAGGTTTCACCGAGCGCGAGTTGTTTAGAACGTAGAAAGTAGAGTGTCGATAGTTCATCCTGTGTACCGACCGGTATCGTTAAGGTTTTTACTTCATGTTTTTGATCTGACTTCCGGTCTCGTTGGGAGATTCTTTTATATTCTGCTTCGCCTTCTCGGAAATCGATTGCGACGGTGGCAAGAAATTTCCGATCCTGTACGTGATTCCGAAAACGGACAGGGGCAAGTGTAGACGGATTTAGAAATGTCTCTTGTTGACTTTGGAAACTATAAAATCTGAAAAGCGCACGGGTTTTCATTTCAGAACGGATGTGATAAACAGGGACGCCGTTCAACGTCTCTGCTTTAGCGATCCGGTCTATTCTTCTTCCTGCGGGTAATCTTCTCCAACTAATATCGTAGGTTAATTTTTCACCAATCCGTAACGGTTGAGGTGAGATGTCCGGACTTTCAACAAGAGAGGTAGACATACCGCTTACGGTAACACATCCAAACAGAAGATAGATAAAAATTAGGTGCTTCGCATAATGCACACTATTGTCCTCGCGATCGGTATTTAATCAAATCCGAAGGTGGATAGGCGAATGGGTCTATATTCTGGTTTGAATGCGGTTTATGAACCAGACACTAAAACCTATGTGTAAACATCAGAGATTGAACGCCGCTATCTGTTTGTTGCATCTCTACAGAAAATCTTCGACTATTATATGCCTCAGCTGTCTTGGGTGCATCGAGGATATTCCAGATGTGTAGTCCGATACCGGTTGCGAGAAACATGCCACTGAAAAAGGTATGGTTCCACATCCGGGTGCGTCCTTGTTCGTAGGTTAGGAATTCACCCGTGCGAGCGTCCAAGAATCCTGTCTCAAAAACGTTTTGTTTATTGTAGTGTAAGGCGCGCGCGACGTTGTAGCCAGCGAGTGCGAAAGCACCTAATTCCGAACTGAGGAAAAGCGTCGCCTTCATGTAATTACCTGCGTAAGCCTGTCCTAAACCGGGCATAAGAGTTGACAGTTGCGTTGCTTTTTTGACATCTAATTCCGGGTAGTACCGCTCTGCGTGCGAACGGAATAGTGGATAAGTAGATTCCGTTTCGCGCTCCGTTTCCGCCATGTAATTACGGAAAAGAGGTAGGATCTCCTGAGTTTCGGCATCAGATTCCGCTGCGGAAGCATTTGTGTCTGTCTCTGAAGTTTCGGCGATTGCGGAAATAGAGCCAGTGATAAGAAAAAGCAAAAATGGAAGGATTATGTATAGAGGCGACATCTGCACCGCCCCCCGACTTTTTTGCATGCGAGGCACTCCTTGTCAAGGTCTATTAAGAGGTGGAGCTAATTGGATATTATCGGGATCGGTTTGGTATGCCCAGTCAAAAATGACGGCATCATCAAAAAGCTCGCGCACCTGAATTTTTGCGAAGTTTCCATCGGGTGTATAGAAGGCATAGATATGTCCTTCTATGAGTTCGACGAACACCGTTGTATATCCGAACTCTGGAACGAAGTCAACTGACTCGAAGTCCTCGTGATACCCTAAATCTTGCATAAGGGTTTCATTGTCTGAATAGAGGTAGGTAACGCCAACTTCCGTATCAAGCCCGAAATAGATATCTGTCTCCGCTGTGTCCCAGTGGATACTCCCTTTGTATGGCTGTGAGAAATCGAACCCGCTCCTTCCCGGAAAAAGGAGATAGTCATCAAGCGTAATATTTCGCCCTTCTGGTCGTGGGGTATCCCAAGCATTTTCAGGACTCAGTTCACTCTCATTACCTTCAGTGTCATAGGCGGAGACGGCGTAATAATAAGTTTCCCCGTTTCGTACATCTGTATCTATGTAGTGTGTCGTATTTTCGGATACGTCTACCAGCAGATCGTTAAAATTGACATCATCTCTGCCACGCCAGACTCTATAGCCTGCCAAGTCGAATTCTCCATTCGGATACCATTCAATGACAACCTGCTCGTCGCCAGTGGTAGTGCGGACACCGCGCGGAATCGCTGGCGGTTCACGATCGCTTTCATTGGTATCAATATAACATCCACTGATACCTGCAATTAGTGTTGTGAGAAGTAGGGTCGAGAGAATTCTGTTAATTTTGAACAACATGGGTCTATATCCTCCAGAGTTTGTATTACATTTGAACTCTGTAACGGATATACCTCTGAAAACGTTGACAGGCTTTTCATTAAATAATATCACAAAAGGGTCGGGAATGCAAGACAAAATATTTCTGAAGATGGCTATTAGCAGATGGTGATTGGCAAGAGTCGCGATCCGGAGGTCGCTCCTACAGAGAAAAGGCAGGGCCATTCAGTTTTCCGATAATTTAGGTCCGGAAGCCCGGATTTAGTCTGGGAATAGACTAAATCCATTCCT
>VXZL01000313.1 GCA_009845505.1 Candidatus Poribacteria bacterium
GTATGGGGCTTTAGGGGATGCAGACGTTGTGCTTTTCGTTGTGGATGCCAACCGTCGGGATCCAGAAATCGAAGACAGAATCTTAAAACGCCTCCAGCGCACCAAATCGACAGCAATCCTCGTTCTGAACAAGGTAGACCTCGTCGCAAAACCGAACCTACTTCCTATTTTTGAAGATTACAGCCAAAAATTTGAATTTGCGCAGATGATCCCCATCTCCGCACTCACTGCTGACGGCGTTCCAGTTCTCCTTGAGCAGATTGAAAACTATCTACCGTTGGGACCTCTTTACTTCCCAGAAGATCAACTCAGCGATCTTCCCGAACGGTTTTTCATCGCCGAAACCGTTCGTGAGAAGATTATGCTCCTAACGCAACGTGAGGTCCCTTATGCCTCCGCTGTGGTGATTGAAGAATTTGAAAAACGTCAGAGCAAAAAATCAGGCGAGATTATCTATATCCGCGCTATCGTCTACGCAGAACGGCAGACCCAGAAACAAATTATTATCGGTAAAGGTGGTAAACTGATTAAACGGGTGGGTGAACTTGCACGAACCGACATTGAAAAATTCTTAGATGCACGCGTCTTCTTGGAAACCTACGTAACAGTCAAAGCCGCCTGGCGCAAAGACGCACGTCAGATCAAAGAATTAGGCGGTTTCATGGATATTTAATATCCTTCCAAAAATACATTCCAAACCGCGAAAATTACAATTCAAATAACTATTGGGTACCATGCAATGATAGAAGAGTCAATTCATGTCCAAGGCGCACGAGAACACAACCTAAGAAACATCGACATTCAACTGCCCAAAGATAAGCTCATCGTTTTCACGGGTGTTAGTGGTTCCGGCAAATCTTCATTGGCAATTGACACCGTCTACGCCGAAGGACAACGACGATATATCGAGTCTTTATCTGCGTATGCTCGGCAATTTCTGGGGCAGCTCGGAAAGCCGGACGTAGATGAAATCGTCGGCTTATCCCCCTCTATCGCTATCAGTCAGGGTTCAACGGGACATAACCCGCGCTCCACGGTCGCTACCGTGACCGAGATTTACGACTATCTGCGGGTCCTCTATGCCCGTGTCGGACAATTCCACTGTCCTGAATGTGGAAGCGAAGTCGGTTCACAAACCGCCTCAGACATTACCGAAACACTGCTTAACTATCCGCAACGTACAAGACTCATTATTTTAGCACCGATCTTCAGAGGTTCCCGCGGTGCCCATGAAAAAGAGATTGAAGATCTCCGAAGCGCGGGCTTTGCGCGGTTACGGGTTGATGGCGAAATACACGAACTTCGCCCAGGTTTCGCACTCAGTCGCAACCAACGTCACGACATCGACCTCGTTGTTGATAGGATTATCATTAAAGACGGGATTGAACCTCGTGTTGCCCAAGCCGTAAATACTGCGCTCTTGCGTGGAGATGGCAGTATGCTCGTCCAAATCGTTCCTACTGAAGGTGAGAACTCCCCATTCATGTCAGAAGAGGATGACCTACTGTTTAGCGAAGATTATACCTGTTCGCACTGTCGGATTAGCTTCGTGAAACCAGAACCACGCCATTTCTCTTTCAACAATCCTGATGGCATGTGTGAAGACTGTAGAGGCTTAGGAACACAGATGGGGATTTTACCAAAATTAATTATCGCAGACGATACACTCTCCATCACAGAAGGTGTTATCAGTTTGTGGGGACCTCTCAACAAACGAGATCGTACCACAGAAAGATCCATAATGGAAGCACTCGCGAAACACCTCGGATTTGACATCACAACACCGTGGAAGGATCTCACATCAGAGCAACAGCACGCTGTCCTCTATGGCACCGGGGACGACATCCTTACCATCACCACAACCGGCACAAACACAAGCAAAAAACGGAAACAACGACGGCGGTATCGTGCCCGCTTCCACGGTATCATTACAGCGGAAGAACAGAAATATCGCTTTGAAAACGATGATGAAACCGACGCAGATGATTTTCCGGACTATTTCGTAAAGATGCCGTGCCGCACTTGTGAGGGAACCCGACTTAACTCGTGGATAAAAGCCGTAACAATAGACGATACACCTATAACCCATATTCTGGAGATGTCTATTCAAGGAGCGACCCAATTTTTCAACGAGTTGACACTCCCAGAACGCGAGGCATTTATCGCGGAAGAACTTTTAAAGGAGATTCGTGGACGGCTTGGCTTCCTTATGGATGTCGGATTGGGGTATTTGACGCTTGCACGCTCTGCTCCAACGCTCTCGGGTGGTGAAGCGCAGCGGATCCGACTCGCCAGTCAGGTAGGCGCGGGGCTACGCGATGTTACCTATGTTCTCGATGAACCGAGCATCGGCTTACATCCGCGCGACCATGCCGGACTTCTCACAACGCTCCTCAATTTACGGAACCAAGGTAACACCGTCATCGTCGTTGAACACGACGAGGCAACCATGCTCGTCGCCGACTGGATAGTGGATTTCGGACCCGGGGCGGGTATTAAGGGCGGAAAAGTGACAGATATGGGAACACCGGCACAATTCGTGAAAGAGAGCAACACACTCACCGCCCAATATCTCCGAGGCGATAAGGTGATCGTCCAACCCGAATCACGCCGTCCGACAGACGATAGGTGGGTACAAGTCTGTAATGCACGCCAAAATAATCTCAAAGGCATTAATCCGAAAATACCGCTCGGCACCCTCTGCTGTGTGACAGGTGTCAGCGGTTCTGGAAAGAGTTCCTTAATTCACGACATTCTTTACAATGCCCTCGCCCGCGATCTGATGAAGGCAAAGACTGTCCCAGGAGCGTACGATAAAATCCAAGGTGTTGTTAAGGATAAAGACGTGCCAGTCTCTGATGTTATTGACAAGATCATTAACATCAACATGGCACCCATCGGACGGACACCGCGTTCTAATGCTGCAACCTATACAAAGGTCTTTGATGCCATTCGGTCTCTCTACGCCGGTTTGCCAGACGCAAAACTGCGAGGCTACAAACCCGGACGGTTCAGTTTCAATGTCAGCGGCGGTAGATGTGAAGCCTGCAACGGCAACGGTGCGAAAAAAGTTGATATGGGACTCCTCTCTGATGTCTGGGTCGAGTGCGAGGTATGCGAGGGAAAACGTTTCAACAGTGAAACGCTTGCTATTCAATATAAGGGAAAAAATATTGCTGAAGTCCTTGAGATGGACATTGATACTGCGCTGACACATTTCGCCGATATTCCGAGGGTCGCAAGAGGGTTACAACTTCTTCACGATGTTGGCCTGGATTATATTAAACTCGGACAGCCCGCACCCACGCTTTCCGGAGGTGAAGCACAGCGCATTAAACTCTCAAGGGAACTCTCTAAACGCGGAACGGGTAAGACGCTTTATATCCTTGATGAACCCACAACCGGATTGCATTTTGACGATGTAAATAAACTCTTGACCATCCTTCATCGACTCGTAGACGATGGCAATACTGTCGTCGTCGTAGAGCATAACCTTGAGGTTATCAATTCCGCAGATTACATTATCGACTTAGGACCAGAAGGTGGGGTTGGTGGCGGTGCTATCGTCGCCGTAGGTACGCCTGAAGAGATCGCGGAGATACCCGAATCTTACACCGGACAGGCACTTCGCGGTGATTTTGACATTTGGCGCGAGGCAAAGCAACGGCTCATGGAACCCGAACTTGCATACGCCTTTGGACAGGAGCAAGAAACACGTACAGCAATTGCAGTACAAGGTGCCACGGAAAATAACCTCAAAAACATTGATATCGATATCCCACATCGAAAAATGACGGCATTGACCGGTGTCAGCGGCTCTGGAAAGACATCCCTCGCGCTTGATACGATCTATGCTGAGGGACAACGTCGCTATATCGAAACGCTTAGCACGTATGCACGCCAGTTTATAGGACAGATGGAAAAGCCGAAAGTCTCAAAAATTGAGGGACTCTCACCTGCCATCGCAATCTCGCATGCAAACGCAGGTCAAAACCCGCGTTCAACGGTAGCAACAATCACAGAAATACATGACGGACTCCGCACCCTTTATGCCAGATGGGGCAAGCCTTATTGTCCCGATTGCTTTGAAGTCGTCCGCCCACAGACTGCCGAAGAGATAACAGATAGGATATTTGAACTTGTTCCTGAACAGCGGGTCGATGTCCTCGCGCCGCTCACAAACTTTATGCTTGTTCCCAGCAGTGAAACAGGGGCGTTAAGAGGCAAGATTATTGACATCAACGCCAATGAATCCGCTTACGGTATCAAGGGACATGAGGATTATGCTGATGTCTTCCGACGCTTGCAAAGAGCCGGATTCGTCCGCGTCCAAATTGATGGTGAGGTCCATCGACTCGACGAGGCACCCACACTAAGCCGAGGTATTCGCCACGAAATCTCTATCGTTATTGACCGCGTCGAGCTCGTCAATGAAGAAAAGAGCCGTTTCATGGAAGCGATCGAGTTGGCACTCCTCCAAAGCGGCGGGTTCGTGCTTATTGAAAAGAACATACGCAGCGAAACACCAGCACGACACTTCTTCAGTGAACATGCGATGTGTCCTTCTTGTGGTAACAACTTCGGGCAACTGACACCACGACATTTTTCCTTTAACAACAAAATAGGCGCTTGTGACTTTTGTGATGGACGCGGACGGAACATCCATCCACCTTATGATGCTTGTAACCAATGCGACGGTACACGCTTGAAACCGTTTCCAAGCAGCGTCAAGTTCGAGGAAACAACCATTGCTGAACTGATGGAGTTATCAATTACGGAAATCATTGAATTTTTCAATGCACGCTTGAAACAGATTGAAACGGAGATCGCTTCTAATGATGCGGAAGCCAGTCGGAGCGACCTATTGATTGCAACTGGCGTGTCAACATCAAGAGCGACGCATCCGGCACTTCACGTGCATACTTCACCTGAGTTTGAAGCCGAAGTCCTGAGCCAAATCCAGACCCGACTCCAATTTCTGGAAGACATCGGTCTCGGCTATCTCGCACTCGACCGCGGTGCACCGACGCTTTCCGGGGGTGAAATGCGTAGAATCCAACTCGCAAGCCAACTCGGTAGCGGTCTTACGGGTGTAACCTACATCCTTGACGAACCGAGCATCGGCTTACACCCACGCGATCAAGAACGCCTTATCTCTGCACTTAAAGAACTTCGCAATATCGGGAACAGCGTTCTCGTTGTTGAACACGACCGAGACACGATATTAGCCTCTGACCATGTGATAGACTTCGGTCCCCAAGCGGGCAAAAGTGGCGGTGAAATTATTGCTGTCGGTACACCCGACACTTTCACGAATGGTGCTACTCCAACACAAGATACTGACCAAAAATCGTCCGCGAAATCTTTGACGCGCGCCTATCTCTCCAACGAAGTAGAGATTCCGGTGCCGAAAACGCGTCGCAAAGGCACAGGGAAACAATTGGCAATATATGGCGCGAAAACGAACAACCTCAAGGACATCAATGTAAAGATTCCATTCGGGACGCTTACCTGTGTAACCGGCGTTTCGGGATGCGGAAAGAGCTCGCTCGTTGAAGGTACGCTGAAACCGGCTCTCGAAAGTCGCCGCTCCATCAGAACGAGTGAACCGAGAGATCAACGGTACGGCTACTATATGGCGGACGGTCACCGAGAACCGATTTATAACGACTACGGCTTGCCGGAGTATAAGAGCATCCGAGGGGTTAGTCAGATCAAACGTCTCATCAATGTAGACCAGAAAGCGATCGGCGAAACGCCGCGCTCCAACCCAGCAACCTATACCGACCTATTCACGAAGATCCGTGAACTCTTCGCGGAACAACACGACGCAAAAATGCGTGGATTCACCAGAGGTTCCTTCAGTTTTAACCTCTCCGCTGGACAGTGTCACGTCTGTGAGGGACACCGTTTTAACCGCGTCGAGATGCACTTCCTCCCGGATGTATGGATGCCGTGTGAGGCGTGTAATAGCACAGGCTACAGTCCTGATACGCTTGAGATTCGTTATAAAGGGAAAAATATTGCTGAAGTCTTGGATATGACGGTAGATGAGGCACTCGCGTTCTTCAGTGAAAATTCGCGGATCTGCCGGACGCTCCAGATGTTGACAGATGTTGGGTTGGGCTATATTCAATTAGGGCAATCGGCAACGACCCTCTCCGGTGGCGAGGCACAACGCGTGAAACTTGCGAAAGAGTTGGCGCGTCGTCAGACGGGTTCAACGCTCTATATCATGGATGAACCGACGACAGGTCTCCACTTTGACGACATCCAAAAACTTCTCAAGGTACTGAACCGACTCGTCGATGCCGGCAATACGATTATCGCTGTTGAACACAATATCGACGTTATCAAATCGGCTGACTGGATCATCGACTTGGGGCCGGAGGGCAGCAAAGATGGCGGAGAAGTCGTGGCAATCGGGACACCAGAGGCGGTTGCGAAGGTTCAGGAATCCCACACTGCCCGCTTCCTACGCGAGGTGCTGTAGGCGTGATCAAGAGATTGTCCTCGTTAAATCGGGACTATTGCTGTTCTGTATGATTGGCGGTCAGATACCTTTACAAGCCTCGCCCTTTAGAACGGGGCACTTGACTTGAGAATATACCAGATAAACACTAAGCTGACACCAAGGAAGCCTACTCCTAAGCCAATGGCGGTCCATCGCCACCTCCGAAGCTCTTTGAGTTGCTGCTCTGATAGATTTTTCCATTTCCCTATTGCCTCTCGTAGATTCAGTATCGACGCGGTTTGACGCATATCAGGATGCCAATGTGCCACCCGACTTTCTAAACTCGCTCGTGGGATCTCGACGAACCAATTATTGCGGCGGTTCTCGGAAAAAAACCAGCTATCCGGATCAGTACTCGTCGCAATGATACCGAACTGCGTGTCAGTCGCAGAGAGTATACATTTCAGATGTTCACGAGCCTCTAACACAGCACGTTTCGTGTTAGGTACTTTACAGACGACAATAACAATGAAATAGTTGGTATCACAAACCACATAATCCGCAACACCGCTAACCCCGGGAACGCCGATTCGAAGCGGCAGATCTCTCAGGGTATCTTTGTCTGAGAACGGCAGCGTCGATAAGTAGTTGGTAACGGCTTGCTTTATGCGATCACGTAGCATCATAAATTCTTTAGAGCGTTGGTGCCAAGAGGATAAATACCTTATTGCTGTGTCTCCACAGATAATGTTTCCCATATTACGTTCTGTGTTTCTGAGGAGAATACTTGCAATATAGGAATAAGTGTCTACGCGAGTTCCGGATAGATGTCAGGAAAGTCTTGGGTTTCAAGTTTGTCAGTTGGTCGCGAGGCCAACAGCCTTCTGAACAGTACACCTCAGTAAAAATAAACATTTGTGCCCTGAGTTTGTTTCACTGCATTGACGACTGTCTTCCACGGAAAAACAGGTTGTTTTCAAGGAGTTCGCACAACCTGCAAAGCGAGCAATGAAAGTAAGCTCCGATGGACCGCTTGGCGAACGCACGAGCAACAGAAAGGAATCCTAACTCGCCGTTCGTTGAATCAGCGTACGGAGATAGCCTCAATATTATTCTGCTTACTGACATCTTTGAGCAGAGCAACAGCTGCATTGTATCTATCCAGTAACTCGTCAAGTTGCTGAATTTGGGACTCCAGATAATCTGAACATGTGCCATCCGATGTGACAATAGCATCTGCTATTTCGCGAAGATCCCTATCTATAGGGTCTAACAACTCTTCTTTAATAGTTTTCAAATTCACTGACATCTGATCTCATTTCAATATGCAAAAACAGGTTGTTTTTGGAGCCTCGCATAACCTACAAAGCGAGAGTTATGCAGTCAATAATCCCCAACATCCCGCTCGGCGGGCAGACAAGCGATAGCAAGGTCAACTTTTCACACGTTGAATTAGCGTGCGAGGTATTGGACAAAGTTCTATTCTTCGGGGTCTCTGCTGTACTTCAAACAAAACAAACGGATCTGTGTGAGCGTATCTGTTATAGAGCTGCGGCGGAACATTATACGTCTGAGTATATCGCGCAAGAGTCCAAGGACTTCAAAGAGCCGAACCAGCACAACGATCAAGAGCAGCCCTACGATCGTGACGACACTGAATGTGACGAACATCAAGATATGTTGGAATGTGTAGTCCATGCAATTCTTCAGACGAACCTTTTGTAGCACAAAGTGTCAAGTTTTGGTTTCTTGTACCACAAACTATGGTTATAACAAGTCAATTTCTATAATAATTCAAATTAAAATGTCAACGGTACCCACACGCTAAAGCGTGGGGAAACCTGTGCTTCCTCGCAGTCTGCGGTTTCCTCTAAGAGTCCACCGTCTTACGTCTGCTCCACTTAGGGCAGCCGAGCCTGCCCGTTTAGAATAGAATTGGGGGAACACACGCAGTTGGCTGGAATTCTACTCCTCTTGCTACGTCGGTGTGTTCCGATATACTTTTTAGGTGATATGGACACCAAACACTTTTGACTACTTTCCACGGTAGTGGACACCACCTCTACAGAGAGTAGAGGGTGGAAACGGTGTCCAAGTGTCTGGTAATATTATACTACATTTTTAGGTGAATGTCAAATCTTTTTTTCACACAACCATAGGCGGTGTCTACATCCCCGACCTAAAGGACGGGGGTTTGACACCGAAGATTATGCTAAAACATGCTAAACATAACCATTAAAAGTATACGATATTTTCAAGGAAAAAGCAAGTTATACCATTTCTAAAAGTTTATCTCGCATTAACCGAACCCACTCACACCACAC
>VXZL01000678.1:0-2393 GCA_009845505.1 Candidatus Poribacteria bacterium
ATTTATGCACTTAGAATACGGAATCTACTATATTTACCAAAACAGGAGATTTTTCATAGATGAAAGTTAATCGGATTTTGATGTTAATACTGTTTTTGATTCCCGCCATAGTGCTAATTGGCGCGTGTCAACAGCAGGCGAACGCGGCAACACAAGATTTTATCTTTAACGAGGACACAATCCGTGTCGATATTGACGGTTTCAGTTTAGCTGGTGGCAAGTACGGCATTCTTGATCTGGTTGAGGTTGGCAGCGCGGGAGATCTCGCGCTTATACCCGGTATTCAGGAACTATCTATAATTGACGCGGATGGACAGCAAGTCCTCTGGGAGGAAGGACAATCTATCCTTGCCCAAGCACTCGGAATACCCTTTTCCGCGGTGCCAGCTTCTGACATGAAACGGTTTCAACTGAGACGCGAAGACGGAGGAACATTTGATTTTTTCTCAGCTTTTGATCTGAGTGATAAGCTTGATAAGATAAAATCCCGTACTACCCGCGCTCACTTTTATCGGGACGCGGTTCTGCGCGCAGTGGTTTTGGAAGAAACGGGACGTCTGTATCCTGATCTCTTACCCGACGCAATTGACAACAGTTTGGACGGCAGTTTACAACTCTTGGGTTTGGCAAATATCGGGGCGAAAGTTGGGGGATCTGCCTATCAACACCTGCGTCAAGTTGAAGATTATAGGAAAGCACTTGAACACGGACAGATTGTCAGTAAAAATGAACTTGCGAAGAAAGTAGCACACAGGATTCATAAGGGGCCTTTCGGCAAGAGCGTACGTGCCTTAGGTGTGTTGAGTGCTGTACTTGAGTTAGCGGATAATATCAATGACGAAATCCGTCGGAATTCTCTTATGGCAGAAATGGCCAAAGATATTATCATATTGAAAGGTTTAGAGGATACGTTGCTACTCATGGAGCAGGTGGGCGGTCTTAAGGACCCCGCAATGATCGATGGCATGAAAATGGCACTTGACGATTTGACGGTAATTAGTAAGGATCGATTAACAGCTGTTGCCAAAGGAATTGGGAAGACAACACCGACGCTGATTAGAGTTTTGGCTCCACAAGTACTAAAGTTATCTGGAAAAGCCCTGAAAGCGGCACCGAAAGTGGGAAAATTTGTGAAAATTGGTTCAAGTGGTTTGCTTATAGCGTTAGAAGCCGCTGAACTCGTTAAGGATCGCTCAAGCCACCGGAGGCGAATATTTTGAGGCATCCCATGACTATCATATACAGACCGTTTACAGCGTAATCCTTGACAAAACGACCGGTAAATCTACAATCGCAAGCTACGCCGGTTATATTAATGAGAACCAGCAAATTACGAAGAATGTCTCAATTGATGATACCGTCGATCAGATGGACGTTTCCTGCAACTGGCAGGGCAGCACGATTGAACTCGTGCTTATTGATCCAGATGGCACTCAGATAACGCCCCGGGACGCTGCTGCGAACCCACGCATCACTTATAAACCCGCGCCGACTTATGCCATCTATACGCTTGAGAATCCAAAGGTAGGCGAATGGCAGATACAGGCGACCGGCACAGATATTCCACCGCAAGGAGAACCCTTCAACCTCACCGTGAGCGCGGCTTCAGATTTTTTTACCAATCTCCTCTCCTTCGATTCAAGTTATACCGTTGGCGAAACCATCCAGATCGGCATCGAGGTCCAAGAAAAAACTGGGGATACATTTGCCGCAGTGTTAGGCGCGACGACTGCTGCCAAAGTCATTCGTCCAGACGGCAGAGTTGATACGCTTAACTTACACGATGACGGTAGTCACGATGATCGTGCGGCGAACGACGGCGTCTATGCCAATAACTACCGCTCCGTCGATAAACACGGAACATACCTCATTCAAGTGTCGGCGGAAAACGGGTTCTCTCGCGAAATTCAGAGACAGGTTGTCGTAGGGCGTATTGATAATGTGTTTATTGATGGGTCAAGCTTGACTCCCGCTGCTGGGGCAACGCTCAAGCAAACCCCAAGCGTTATCAGCGCGGTGATCTCAGGACCTGCAGGCAAGATTAACAGCAATTCAATTGTGCTGAAGGTTGACAGAAACACTGTCTCACATACTTATGATAGCATAAACCAACTCGTTTCCTACCGGGCGGGCGGTTTATCCAGTGGCGAACACAATGTGCAGTTAAGTGTCCGGGATACGAGCGGTAATGCAATTGAGACGACTTGGTCATTTAGGACGCAAGTTGCAGACGCGCTAACAGAACGCACAACCCTCACAGGGCATACGAGCAGTGTCTATAGCGTCGCGTTTAGTCCAGATGGACAAACTATCGCAAGTGGGAGTTTTGACAACACCATCCGTCTCTGGGATGTTAACACTGCCACTGAAATCAAAAAAATCACAGGGCATAC
>VXZL01000678.1:2493-8748 GCA_009845505.1 Candidatus Poribacteria bacterium
ATAGTGTGGCGTTCAGCCTCGATGGACAAACACTCGCAAGTGGCAGCGCAGACAATACCATCCGACTCTGGGATATAAACACCAGCACACAACGAAAAATGTTCCCGGGTGCTGCACGCAGCGTAGCGTTCAGCTCGGATGGGCAGACCCTCGCAAGTGGGAGTGGTGCCATCATCCGGCTCTGGGATATAAACACCGGCACACAACGAAAAGTCCTCACAGGGCATATCGGGTACGTCACCAGTGTAGCGTTCAGCCCAGATGGACAAACTATCGCAAGTGGGAGCTCAGACAGGACGGTGCGTCTCTGGGATATAAACACAGCCACACAACGAAAAATCCTTATAGGGCATACGGGGCCTGTCACCAGTGTAGCGTTCAGCTCGGATGGGCAGACCCTCGCAAGTGCGAGTGAGGATACCACCATCCGCCTCTGGAATCCCCACACCGGCACAGAACTAAAAATGCTGACAGGGCATACGTATCGGGTCAACAGTGTGGCGTTTAGCCCATCTGTCAATCTGGATGGTAGTCAAACCTTTGCTAGCGGGAGTTTTGACCGGACGGTGAGGGTCTGGCACTTCACCCCGCCTACTCAACCGTTGGTATTACCGGAGGATGTCAACGGCGATGGTGTTGTGGATCTCCAAGATACAGCTGTGGTTCGCGCGAACCTGGGGCAGCGAGGACAGAACGATGCGGATGTCAACGGCGATGGTGTTGTCGATGTAGATGATCTCGTGCTGGTTTTAGCAGCGATAGAGGCTGGTGCTGGCGGAGCACCTGCTTTCCAGACACAAGTTCTACGTCTATTCACTGTTGAAGAGGTGCAACAGTGGTTAGCAGAAGCTCGGTTATCGGGGGATACCTCACCTGCCTATTTGCGAGGAATCGCTGTGCTTGAGCAGATATTGGCACTCTTGACACCGCAAGAGACTTTGCTGTTAGCGAATTACCCGAACCCATTCAACCCGGAGACGTGGATACCGTATCGTTTGTCAGAACCTACAGAGGTCACGTTGATAATCTATGACATCACCGGACGCATAGTGCGAAGGTTGGCCTTAGGGCATCAGGCAGCAGGTTTCTATGAGAGTCGGAGCCGCGCCGCGTATTGGGATGGCAGGAACGCACAAGGGGAGTCTGTTGCAAGTGGTGTCTATTTCTATACGCTATCCGCTGGCGATTTTACTGCTACGCGAAAATTGTTGATTCGGAAATAGGACCTGTTTATCCGGTATAATATTCAGGCAGGGAGCTCTTATGGCTCCCTGCTTTTTTGTCAGAATTTTGCCTTGACAAACGCAACGTTAGATGTTACAATAAACCTCACAGAGCACTCAGTCACAGAGGCATAAAACGCATGACACAACAAGAACTCCATGAAATCGTGGAAGGGATTCGTTCACCCGAACAGGTCTCCATGACATTGGCAGAATTTCTTGAGTACGATATAGAAGGATATGAGTACGTTAAAGGAGAATTAGTGCCGATGTCACCAGCGACGAGAGCACATAGCAGGATTAGTGTCAACGTCATTCGGTATTTGGACCAGCATGTCCGTGAGAATCAGTTAGGGGAGGTACATGTAGAGGCAACTTTTCAGGTTGGTGAACGTGGACTGAAGCCAGATGTGGCGTTTGTGTCAACAACCCGGTTAGATGGAGACGAAAACAAAGGATTTCCGATACCGCCCGATCTGGCAATTGAGGTCGTTTCGCCGACAGACGCTCAGTCGCGTATTGTCGACAAAGCGTTTGCCTATCTGAACGCAGGGACGCGCCGCGTCTGGGTTCTTGAACCCCGCTCTCAAACAGTGACGGTTTACCGTTCTGAAAAAGATATGACCCTGCTTACGTGTGAAGACACTCTCACCGCTGAGGATGTTGTACCAGGGTTCACCTGTTCCGTCTCGCAACTTTTCGAGTAACCAGGGTCGCCCTGAAGGAAAACAACAGAACATTTTGAAGGATAAAAACTGGCTCTCGGATTTTATGCGGGAAGACGATACAGTGTCCGTGCTTGGGATGCTAATTCCGCGTAGAAAATATAACATATCGCTTTTGCTATACGGAATTATTTTTTGTATAGCAGCAGTGGGACTTACAACTTGGGAGTTTCTTGTGGATCAGCCGAAGATCGTTGCAGTGAGATCCACGCTGTCCTCACTGGCTCGGTTTGGGTTCATCGAGGCAGTATTTTTTATGATACTCCCACACATGAGGAGGATGATGATGTATTGGGAATTGAGAAAGAAGATGCCAGAGATCATAGAGAAAGCCGTAGCTGAAGCGGTAGCCGAAGCCGTAGCTGAAGCGGTAGCCGAAGCCGTGCCAAAGGCGGTGGCAAAAACGCGACAGGAAGATTTCGCCCGCTTTAAACAGTTCTGTGAAAAACATGGCATTACTTACACCGAAGAAGATTGGACCGACGAAACGCCTGACGGCAAAGACGAGTAACGCGCTTGTTACAAGTGAAAAGGAGAACGATGAACAATTCCTACAAAAGCGTCATGTTCGTTATCGCTGACGATTGGAGCCGTATCGCAAAATGCTACGGAAACGATGTTATTCGTACACCAAACATTGATGCCTTCGCCGAACGCGGTGTCGTGTTTGACCATGCATTCTGTACAAGTCCATCTTGTGCTGTGAGTCGCGCCTGCATCCTCACAGGACAACACAGCCACACACATGGACAATACGGACACTGCCACGGGATTCACGGATTCCGTACGCATGAACATATCACATCAGTGCCGAAAATCCTGAAAGCACACGGATTTGCTACAGCGTGTATCGGAAAGAAACACGTCGAACCCGCCACAGTCTATCCGTTTGATTATGAGCCGAGGGTCGACGCGAGAAGCCCTGTAGATATGGCAGCGAAGGTAAATGACTTTCTCGCTGAGAACGCCGACAAACCGTTCTATCTCCACATCGGTAGCAGCTATCCACACCGAGCAGGCAAAGGCTTCGGAAATGACCGGACACATGCCGGTATTGAATCCGACCCCTATAGCCCGGACGAAATAATCGTGCCGAATTTCCTGCCAGATGTCCCAGCAGTCCGTGAAGACCTCGCTGACTATTACGAAAGCGTTTCACGATGGGATGCTGTAGTCGGAGGGGTATTAGATGCCCTGGACGCTTCTGGACGCGCAGACGAAACCCTTGTCTTCGTCACAACAGATCACGCCATGCCGTTTCCGGGCGCGAAAGCATCGAGCTTTGACAGCGGACACCACTGCCCACTGCTTATCGCCAGCCCTACACAACAAAAACGCGGCTTTCACAACCAAGCACTCGTCAATTGGGTCGATTTCTGTCCAACGATGTTAGAGTGGTGCGGTGTCGAGCATTCCGATGGCACGGACGCACTCCCGGGCAGGTCTATTCTCTCCATCCTCGAAGATGACAGCGCGCATCCAGGGAACGGTGAATGGGAAGAAACCTATTTTTCTCATTGCTTCCACGAGGTGACCAACTACTATCCCTATCGCGTGTTGCGCGGTCGACGGTATAAGTACGTCCGGAATCTGGCGTATCAATTGGAGACGCCGCTCCCCAGCGACCTGTTCCGATCCATCTCATGGACAGCCGTTCGGAACGATAACGTCCAACAACTCGGTGAACGACAGCGGACAGACTTTCTACACCAAGGGCGCGAGGCACTCTTTGACATAGAAAACGATCCAGCAGAATCACAAAATCTTATTGACGTGCCAGTGTTACAAGACATCGCCAACGAGATGCGCCAAAAGGTCATCGACTTCAGGCAGAAAACTGAGGATCCCTGGCTTGAGCAGTCCTTCCAGGAAGGCGAAACGCAATCTTTCTTTTAATTCCGGTTAGCAATCAGTCATCGGCTTCAGCCACTCGCTTGTGGTAATTGAAAACGCTTGCGCCTACCATAAAGGTTTCTTTCTGACCGCTGAAAGCCGACTGTTGACAGCCATCTAATATGCAAAATTACGATTTAGAAGCGATGAATGCCCGCATCCAAGCGGACAGTGGGCACATACAGCAGATTTTCACAGAGTCGGGAAAAGTTATCGTCGGGCAAAGCGAGTTATTGGAAGGATTGCTCATCGGGCTGCTCTGCAACGGGCATATTCTGCTTGAAGGCGTACCTGGACTGGCAAAGACAACCGCCGTGAGCGCGCTCGCGCAAACGATTGACGCTTCCTTCAACCGCCTACAATTCACGCCCGACCTACTCCCCGCAGACCTCATCGGCACACTCATCTACGACCAACAGAAGGGTGATTTCTACACGAAAAAGGGACCTATTTTCGCTAACGTCATCCTCGCAGACGAGATAAACCGCGCACCCGCCAAAGTCCAAAGCGCACTTCTCGAAGCGATGCAGGAACGGCAAGTTACAATCGGTGGAACGACCTATCCACTTGATGACCCATTCCTTGTTCTGGCAACCCAGAACCCAATTGAACATGAAGGCACCTATCCACTGCCAGAAGCACAGGTGGATCGGTTTATGCTAAAGATTAAAGTTGACTATCCTTCGCACGCAGAAGAATTGCAAATCCTCCGACGGATGACAACCGAAGAAATCCAAGCAATTCAGCAAGTGATTTCCCCGAAAGATATTATCCGATTCCGAGAAATCGTCCGCAGTATCTATATGGCTGAACAGTTGGAGAACTATATCGTCGATCTGGTGTGTGCGACGCGGACACCGGAGGCTTATCAATTAGATGAACTTAGCAGCTTGATTGAATACGGCGCATCGCCGCGTGCGACCATCTTTTTGGCATTTGCTGCGAGGGCGCGAGCGTTTCTCTCCCAACGCGGCTACGTTACCCCTGAAGATATTCACGCCGTCGGCATGGATGTGCTAAGGCATCGGGTCATTATCAGTTACGAAGCGGAAGCGGACGGTCGTGATGTGGAGAGTATCATTTCACAAGTATTCGCGAAAATTGAAGTGCCTTAAGAACCCTTCCTTCCCTTCCATTCTTCAATACTTCACTTTTCCGCCGTTGCCACCTTCCATTCTTCCTTTCTTTTTACTCCTGCGTGTGTCCAGCAACAGCCGAGGCACGCGCCCCTACACCGAGTACCGCCAAGAATCCCTCCGAATCCGCATGGTCAAAGTCCCCAACCGCTTCCATAGATGCCGTCTCCTCGGAGTAGAGCGAGTGCGGCGCACCCCCTGCGGCGTGGAACGCAACATTTCCTTTGTAGAGTACTACCGTGACCGTCCCACTCGCCAATTCGGTCAGCGGCGCAATAGAAGCCAACAGTGCCTGTGTAGCAGCATCAAACCAATAACCTTGGTAAACCTGCTCAGCGATTGTAGCCGCAACGCCATCAAAGTGTCGGCGCGCCCGTCTGTCCAAAATCAGTTGGAGTAAATACTCATAACACTTTCCAAGCAATTCCATCCCTGGAGACTCATAGACCCCGCGGCTTTTAATCCCGACAAACCGATTTTCAACGGTATGGATGCCGATACCGACACCATTTCGACCGCCGATACGATTCGCCTCCAGTAGACTCTGGAGCGGTGTGACGGGGCTTCCGTTAACCTCAACAGGTATTCCCCGCGCAAACGTAACAGTAAAATGCTCTACATCGTCAGGGGCGTCTTTCGGATGCACGCCCATACCCGGACTAATAAATCCTGCAGCGGTTTTCAGGGATTCGAGTCGCCCAGCCTCATGTGTCAGTCCCAGAAGATTGGCATCTGTTGAATAAGGTTTTTCGTGCGTAGCAGTAATCGGTAAGTTATGTACTTGGCAGAAGTCTATCATCTCTTTTCTGCCACCGAAATTTTTGAGGAATTCAGGATCCCGCCACGGCGCGTATACCTCAAAACGTGGATTCAGCATATTGGTAGCGAGTTGAAACCTAACTTGATCGTTGCCTCTACCGGTTGCACCGTGCGTCAAGATAGAGATACCGCACTTTTCCATCTCCGGCAGGAGTGCTTTCACCGTGACATGCCGTGCGATGCCTGTTGTGTTCCAATAACCGCCTTCATACATCGCTTGGCACTGGACGAGGCGAATACCGTCTTCTGCCAGCGCGTCCTTCGCATCTACAACAATAGCGTCTTCGGCACCGCATGCCAACATCCGTTCCCGGATTTCGGAAACGTCCCGTTCGTCGGGTTGACCGAGATCTGCCGTAAAGCAGACGACTTTAACGCCGTTATCGACCAACCACTTGGTGATGGTGCAACTATCCAAACCGCCCGAAACAGCGGCACCCACTGTTTTTCCTTTTAATG
>VXZL01000557.1 GCA_009845505.1 Candidatus Poribacteria bacterium
CACCATACCAGAAATAAAATTATACCCCACATCTCAAAAAATCTCAAATATTTTATTAATATAGAGGAGTTCATAACGGATTTCGCGCATTTTTTAGGTTGCCTCAGTTTCACCATAAGTAACACTTAAATCGAGTGGGTAGATGGGTTGCCGGACCTTTTGGTAGTTATAACTGAACAGGTTCGGGCTGTGAACGCCGGGGGTGTCTACATCCAGAATCTGATGTGCGATTGGGGTGTAGTCTGCTCGGAAATGGACAGCGGATTTAAGGGCAATGAGTTTACGCCGCTGCGGTTCAATCCCGACACTTCGAAGCACTTCGGCATCGTAAGGTTGGATCCGCCTTTCCGTTAAGACAATTTCAACGCCGCCGGTTTGAACGACAGCCGTTCTTCCCATGTTTCCAGCAGTCCCCCGTCCCATCGGACCCTTAAGAATAAATCTGCCATCAGAGAGTGTTTTGACGTATCCTGTGAGTGTTACGGGTGCGCCGTGTTGTGTATCCGTTTTTCCACCGACATTTAGTTGGACTCTGTTTCCAACGCCTGCTTCGGCGGCTTGCGCGACCGATTCAGGGTCTGCAATCACTGCTACCACAGCATCTTGCACGTCTGCTGCTATGAACTTCTGTAGAATCGTTGTGCCGTCACAGGGACCACCGCCCCCTGGGTTATCCGCACCATCGGCGAGGACAATTGGTCTGCCATCTGTCTGGTTAGCGATTTCGATTGCGGCTTCAACGGTGTGTAGATTGAATGTGAATTGTTCGCGCATATCCCATATCTTGGAGGCGAATTGATCAGCGTAGGCATCGGCGAGTGCCGTGTCCCCGTTGGTCGTAACGAGGACTGAAACGCCAGCATCCGTTATATCGGCGAACGGAAAGCCCATGGAGAGCGTTGCTGTTACGACACCCGGCTCGGTTTCGAGGGCGTGAAGTGCTTCAATGACACCCGTCATTGGCGGTTTCATTGTGCATTGTGCAGGGGGTGCGGTCAGTAAAGGAAGTTGACGGTATACCATCGTCGGTTGAATCTTTCCTGCATTCATACCAAAGAGAAGCTGCCCGGCTTCAAACCCGCGTTCGTAGCAATCTACGTGTGGGTAGGTGTCGAACCCGATAATAATGTCGGAGTAGTCCGCCATTTTAGCGGTGATATTGGCATGCAGATCGAGCGTTGTAACAATCGGTGTCGCACCGACTCTTTCGCGCACCGCCTGAATCAAGTCCCCTTCTGCATCTTCGAGTGCGTCTGTTACCATCGCACCGTGTAAATCGAGAAGTACGCCGTCAAGGTCTCCGGCGTTCTGCAAAAGCGTGAGGAACTCTTCCTTAAGCGTCTGATAGGCGGCATGCGCTACCATGCCGGACGGTGTCGCAAATGCCCACAGGAGCGGAACGGGTTGTAAATTGAGTTGCGCTGCGATGTCAAGGAAACCCCCGGTAATTGTTCGGGTCCCTCGGAACGCTGTGATAATTGCGTCACCGCGATGGTAACTCCCCTTTTTAAAGTTATCAATAGTTGTCACGACGGGTGAAAATGTATTCGTTTCATGTCCGATACAACCGACTGCAATCCGCATAGTCTATCCCCTTCAGGCTTGGGTCCTTCGTAAATTTGAGACAAATATACCACATCTTTGTCAGTGTGGCAAGCAGAAGTTTGTCGGATTTTTGTTCAATGAAAAGCAAAGATTTGATAGAATGATGAATAAGAATTTTTAACTGCCAGATTTCAGGTCCTCAAGATTAAACAGTAGGAGTACTACTATGGAATATACCTATCTCGGTCGGATTGGATTGCGGGTGAGTCGTCTCTGTCTCGGCACCGTTAATTTCGGCAGACATGTGTCCGAAGAAGATACCTTTCCGGTGTTGAGTCACGCACTACAAGCCGGCATTAACTTTTTCGACACCGCTAACATCTATAACGACGGTTTAACGGAGACGATTATTGGCAACTGGTTAGCAGCAGATAAAAGTCGGCGCGATCAGATTGTTTTGGCGACCAAATTGTATGGTCAGACAGGTGAGGGACCGAATGACGGTCGTTTATCGGCATATCATATCCGTCGGGCGTGTGAGAAGAGTCTACGCCGTCTGCAAACCGATCACATAGACCTCTACCAGATGCACCATGTTGATCGTCGTACGCCGTGGGATGAGATTTGGCAAGGGATGGAGCAGTTGGTGCGTGAAGGGAAAATTTCCTACGTCGGCAGTAGCAACTTTGCTGGATGGGACATTGCGCACGCGCAAGGCATCGCTGCGCAACGCGATTTCCTTGGACTCGTCTCAGAACAGAGCGTGTATAATCTCCGGAGTCGGATGATTGAACTTGAAGTGCTTCCGTGTTGTCGGGAACTCGGTTTAGGCGTGATTCCGTATAGTCCGATGGGTGGTGGGTTGCTCTGCGGTGTGCTGGACAATCCCACGACTGGACGGCGCGGTAGGGAGTCGAACAGACAAACGATTGAGAGACATCGATCACAGTTTGAAGCTTATGAAGCACTCTGTGCATCAATAGGGCAACCACCGGCTAACGTCGCATTGGCGTGGGTACTCAACAACCCGGACGTTACAGCACCGATTATCGGACCGCGGACGATTGAACACCTTGAGGAAAACTTGTCCGTCTTGGAATTGAAATTAGATGATGAAGTCCTCGCAAAACTTGATGAGATTTGGGCGGGTCCCGGTGGTGAAGCACCAGAGGCGTACGCGTGGTAGAATAGCCATTGGCAGTTAGTCACTGGTTTCCAATAGCCAATAGCCAACAACGATAAAAAAGGAGAAAAGATGTCAGATCGTCCAAATATCTTGTGGTATTGTACAGACCAACAACGTTTCGACACCATCGGAGCGTTAGGGAACCCGCATATCAACACACCGAGACTCGACGAATTTATGGGTCAATCGGTCACATTCACACACGCCTATTGTCAGTCACCTATCTGTACACCCTCGCGTGCGAGTTTTATGACCGGTATGTACCCCTCAGCCGTAAGCGTTACTGGCAACGGTAACCCCGTTTTCCCCGAATATTACGAAGATCGGCTGATTACACATGCCCTTGCACAAGATGGTTACGACTGTGGATTGATTGGAAAGCTCCATCTCGCGAGTGCTTTCGAGGTCCAAGAGCACCGTGTAAATGACGGGTATCGCTACTTCCAATATAGCCACGACCACGGCAAGCCGAACGCACTTGGACACGAATACGCAGATTGGCAACGCGCACGGGGTATTGATCCTGAAGCGTTGATAGCAGGAAAGGCAGTCGCGCAAAAGTATCCAGACAACAGTGGATACATAAAACCACCGACCCCGGATTGTGATAATGTGCCGCCGCACCTGCATCAGACCTATTGGTGTACCGAAAAAACGATCGAATTTATAGAGAAAAACCGCCGCGAAAATCAGCCGTGGTTGCTGAGTCTCAACCCGTTTGATCCACATCCGCCATTTGATGCACCTTGGGAATACTATCAGCGATATGACCCAGAAACGCTGCCCGGTCCGCACTTTCAGGAGAGCGACATCGCCTTTCAGTCGAAATTAACGGATGCGGGTATTGATTTTCAATCTCAGGCGAAACCGCCTGCGGAGTGGGACGACAAGCGGATGCAAGCGTCTTATTACGCTATGATTGAGCAACTCGACCACGAATTTGGACGGATCCTCGATTATCTTGATGCTAACGGGCTCCGCGAGAACACCATTGTCATCTTCACATCCGACCACGGCGAGGCACTCGGCGACCACGGATTGGTATACAAAGGGTGTCGTTTCTATGAAGGCTCCGTGCGGGTACCGTTGATGATTTCATGGCCCGGACAGTTCTTGCAGGACGTTCAAAGCGATGCGCTTGTTGAGTTGCTTGATATTGTTCCCACGCTGTACGATGCGTTGGGTGTGGATATTCCGTATTACGTGCAGGGTAAATCCCTCGCGTCCCTGTTACGCGGTGAAGTCCCTGCCAGTGAGCATCGGGAGGCGGTACGTTCTGAATTTTTCGGCGCAATCGCATTTCCAGATCAGACGCATGCCACGATGTATCGCGACCGACGCTGGAAACTTGTCGTGTATCATCAGAAGGGGATTTGCGAACTGTATGACCTTGACAACGACCCGTGGGAACACAATGATCTCTCGGAGCATGCCGATTATCAATCCGTCAAGTGGGAACTGATGCAAAAGAGTTTCGATAGAGCCATCTATGCGCATCCACAGATGATACCACGGACGGCTTCACATTAGGGAAATAGCCGTCAGCGGTCAGCCGTCGGCAGTCGGTATAAACAACATCTATCGTGAGGTCATGGATAATGTATCGTTCTAAAAGAAACATACTTCTATTTCTCGGCAGCGTTATATTATTCATGGCTATCGGTTGCTTTGCTAATGCTGTGCCGTATACATCGAATTTACCGATTGTGCTTATTGATACATTTGGGAAATGGATTCCTGACGATCCGAAAATTCCTGCGCGGATGAAGATTATTTACGATAAATCCGGCGGTAGAAACGCCTTGGACAGTCGGCATGTCGATTTTGAAGGCAGGATTGGTATAGAGGTTCGGGGAAAAACGTCGCAGTCGTTTCCAAAGCAACAGTACGGTTTTGAAACTCAGGACGATGCTGGCAACGACAAAGATGTTTCGTTGTTGGGATTGCCAGCAGAATCCGACTGGGTGCTGAACGGTCCGTATTCGGATAAAACCCTCATGCGGAACCACTTGGCGTACGAGTTCAGTAATCGGATTGGTAGATATGCGAGTAGAACGAAGTTTGTTGAGGTGTTTCTTAATGATACCGTTGATACAAGAACTGGTAGGAAACATTACGTCTACGTAGGTGTTTATCTGCTGATGGAGAAGATTAAGCGCGGGAGAAAACGGGTTAATGTTAAGTCCCTGAAACCGTCGCAGAACGGACCCTCGGAAATTACAGGTGGGTATATCCTCAAGATCGACAAAATGGATTGGTATGACACCTATTTCACCACCCGTTACGGCACGCAGTTGATTCATATCTATCCGAATGGACGCGAGATGTCTGCTGCTCAAAAAGCGTGGATTCGAGAGTATATGAACGCATTTGAATCGGCGTTAGCGGGCAAGGATTTTGCGGATCCAAAACACGGATATGCCAAGTATATCGACGTAGATTCTTTTATCGACCATTTCATCATCAATGAACTTTTCAAGAATACCGACGGATTTCGGAACAGCACATATATGTATAAGGACAGGAATTCCAAACTACAGATGGGACCCGTCTGGGATTTTAACTTGTCGATGGGCAATACGGTTTTCTATGGCGGTTGGGAAACGGACAATTGGCTTATTGATACAAACCCTGTTCCGTTCTGGTGGCGGCGACTGTTAGCGGATGAGAACTTTAAACAGCGGCTCGTCAAGAGATGGGAAACGCTTCGGAAAAATGAACTCGCCACTTTGAAGCTCCTTGACGAGATTGACCGAACCGCTGAATATTTGTCCGAGGCACGAAAACGGAACTTCCAAAAGTGGCGGGTGCTCGGTTACCGTGTTTTTGGGAATCCGGGTCCGTATTTGCCCACGTATGAACAGGAAGTTCAGGAATTGAAAAGGTGGTTACAGGCTCGGTTGACGTGGATGGATAGCAATATCGACTCGCCTCGACAATCGGGAATTATTCGTCAACCGCCAGTCAGGCAGAGGAGAAACCGATGGTAGATGCGCGAAAAGAGGCTATCCCGTTTGAGTTCTTCGCCAGTTTTAAAAGAATCGAAACAGGGAATCCAATCATTTCACTTCCGCCGCCGCTCTGGGCAGCGGCAACCCACGCGATTGTCATTGATGAGACGGTCCACTACATCTGGTGTAAACGCGATATCGGTGTTCGCTGGTTGATAATGCACGCTACAGCACCTATTGATAACCTCACCGACATCGTGCAGGACCCACGTAACCCTATTCTTGAACCTTCAGAGGATGGGTTTGACGATCAAGCCGTCGAATACCCTTTCCCATTCTTAAATCCTGCTGATGGCAAGTTTTACATGTACTATCGCGGGAAAGGCAAAACGACCCCTGAACAGACAGGTCTACTTGTGAGCGATGGAGATATGGGTCAGTGGCAGCGTGTTCAGGACACCCCAGTCATTCCTGCAGATACGGAACACGAAGAAGATGGGTCAACGCACCCTTCGGTTGCGATAGCTGATGACACGATTCACATCGTTTATACTGCCAAAGCGACGCGGTCGTTTGAAAAAGGACTAACGATGTGCCATGCGACGGCACCGACGAGTAATCCAGCATTGGTCACGAAAAACCCTGCCAATCCTGTTTTTAAAGGGACCGGGCAGGCGTGGGATAGGCAAGCAGTTCGTGAAACCGAATTGTTCAAGGGACCAGAGTACTTTCATGTTATCTATGGCGGGTATGATGGCGAAGTCTGGCGAATGGGGCATGTTCGGACTCGCGATTTTCATACTTTTGAGCCGAACCCGGACAACCCTATCTTCACACCATCGGACGACCCGAATGCGTTTGATTGTGATAGTGTCTTGACAGGTCAGATCTTTGAAGTCGGCGACACGTACGCTATGCTCTATGCGGGTAAAAAGGGGCAGGAGTGGCAGACGGGTTTGTGTACAATCCCGTAGGGACTGGGTTACCCAGCCCTAACAAACGATTTTTAGTTCCGAAAAAACAAAGTGGGCTTTTTTATGCCGAGTTTTGGCTTGCAAGCTGCGCCAAAAGTGATGCGGATGCGGGCGGTTCTAATCGGTTTGGCGTTAGTCATTCTGCAGACAGCGATTACCCCGTATAACGACTACTACCTCCAAGGGACGGATATCTCTGGAAATCATTTTCCTTTGGGGGCAGTGTTTACGCTGATTTTTCTCACCTTTGTTATCAATCCGATTCTGAAAAAGGTATTTCCGCGTGTTGTGCTAAGTCCGGCGGAGTTGATGCTCATCTGGGTCATGATGGGTGTCAGTTCAGCGATTCCATCGAAAGGGATGATCGGTTACTTGCTTCCCTATATAGCGGCACCGGTCTATTTTGCGACACCTGAGAACGAATGGGCGGAGGCACTGCATCGCCACTTTCCTGAATGGCTTATTGTCTGGGACGAGGGTGCTGTTGCTGATTTCTATGATGGGGAGTCGTTTGTTCCATGGATACTCTGGGCAAAGCCACTCATTGTTTGGACAGCGTTCATTCTCCTGCTCTATGCGCTGATTATCTGCGTATCCATCGTTTTACGGAAACAGTGGGTCGAACGTGAGCGGTTCATCTTTCCGCTCGTCACTGTGCCTGTAGAGATGGTTCAGCAGACCTCAGCGCGTGGGAGTCTGAATGGTGTTTTCACGAATCGGCTGATGTGGGTCGGATTTGGACTCGCTGCTTTTTTTCATCTCCTCAATGGACTGCACGAGTATTTCCCTGCGCTCCCGCGTATTCCGAATCGGTATGACCTATATACCCCATTCACGGAACGTCCATGGATTGTGATGGGGTGGTGGCCCCAATTTCGGTTCTTTCTCTATTTCTCCGTTATCGGCATAACGTACTTCCTCGCGATGGACGTGTCGTTTAGCTGCTGGTTTTTCTTTCTCTTCTTCAAACTACAATACATTATTATCAACGCTTTTGCTATCCCAATTAGTCCGTGGATCTCTGCAAGGGGACAGACGATGGCTGCCTATTGCGTTATGGTCATCGCGTTCCTATTGAACAGTCGCGTCCATATAAAAGACCTCCTGAAGCGAACGTTTTTGGAGTCTGCTGCTACCACAACGATTGACGACGCAGATGAAGTGTTACCGTATAGATCGGCAGTGCTGGGAACGGTTCTGAGTTTCATACTCCTCGTGGGTCTCTGCGTCTACGCTGGCATGTCGCTTTGGGTCGCGTGTAGCATTATTGTGCTCTTCCTGATCGCTTCTACGGCACTGTCATGGATGGTGGTCAACGGCGGGATGTTACTGATCCAGGCACCGATGTATCCTGTCGAATACTTTGAGATTACAACCGGCTCAAGAATTATTGACGCAAACAGTTTGGCTCTCTTAGGGTTTCAGCGGGTGATGATGCGAGATTGGGGCGGTATTTTGATGCCGAGCGTGCTACACGGTTTCAAGGCGGCGGATCCGTTTCGATTAAGTCGCAGAAGCGTTCTCGGTGCGATGGTGCTTGCTATCGTTGTTGCTATCGGCGTTTCATACGCTGCGTCGTTGCCCTTGATTTATGACAAAGGTGGTTTAAATCTCCAAAGGGGGCCCTTCATCGGCGCGCCGAGATACTTCAACCATATCGTTTCGTTGATTCAGTATCCGAAAGACCCGAAGTTGGGAGAGGCGTATAGCATGCTGTTAGGAGCCGGAATCACTGGGTTTTTGCTGATTATGCAGCGCCAATTTATGTGGTGGCAACTCCATCCGATTGGATATGTGATGGGTGCGGTTTACTCGTCCTATTTTCTTTGGTCTTGTATGTTTATCGGCTGGTTTTTGAAGTATTTGGCACTGAAATGGGGAGGCCTCGGGTCCTATCGGAGATTTCGACCGCTATTTATGGGGTTTATTGTGGGTGAGTTTGGGATTGTCGGGATTTGGATGGTGCTTGGAATGTTTACTGGCGTGAATTACCAAGGGGCATTACCCGGGTAATTTTTGTTCACTTCCAATTCTATGAATATTTTTTATTTTTCTTCAGATTATGCACCTTTTCCGCTCCAAAATTGTG
>VXZL01000258.1 GCA_009845505.1 Candidatus Poribacteria bacterium
CATCAGCACTTGCTGACTCGCATATAGAACGGGGCGGCACTTTAATCTTCGGGCGCGGCGGCGATTCTATCGGGCTCGATCCAGCACATGAGATGGATGGCGAATCCTTCAAAGTCTGCGAAAATATTTACGATACACTCATACAATACAAAGATGAAAGCACGGAACTTGAACCGGCACTCGCGACGAGTTGGAAGAGTACAGAAGACGGTTTAACATGGACTTTCCAACTGCGTCAAGGCGTGACTTTCCATGACGGAACCCCCTTCAACGCCGAAGCTGTCCTCTTCTCGCTTAACCGACAACACGAGGATACACACCCATTCCATAAAGTCGGTGGTGCCTATAACTATTGGATAGACACCGGCTTAGCAGAAGTTGTGGACAAAATTACTGCCCTTGACGAATTCACAATCCAAATTCGCCTTAAAACGGCTTATGCGCCGTTCATTCCAACACTTGCGATCTCTGCCTTCGCAATTGTGAGTCCGACAGCACTGAAAAAATGGGGTGAGGATTTTACGAATCATCCTGTTGGCACGGGTCCTTTCAAGTTCGTCCGATGGGACCGGAACGATAAGGTTGTGCTTGAAGCGAATGACGACTATTGGGGTGGCAGACCGCCGTTGGATAGGGTTATTTTTCAGTCTATTCCCGATAATTCGGTACGCCTCATCAAACTCCAAGAGGGCAGCCTTCATGCGATGGAGTTTCCCAACCCCGATGACTTTCAACAGATTCAAGATGACGCGATGCTTGAGTTAATCATGCAACCCGGTATGAGTGTCGGCTATCTTGCAATGAACATGGACAAACCGCCATTCGATAATCTCAAGGTCCGGCTTGCGATCAATCATGCCATTAACAAACCAGCGATTATTGAACATCTATATCAAGGTATGGGGGTTCCAGCGAAAAATCCGATCCCACCGACGCTCTGGAGTTATGACGATTCGATTGAAGATTACGCCTATGACCCGGAATTAGCGAAGCAATTGCTCACAGATGCAGGCTATCCCAATGGGTTTGAGACAACCCTCTGGGCACTACCCGTCCCACGTCCATATATCCCAGACGGACGCGCGCTCGCTGAAGTGTTGCAATCCGAACTCCGAAACATCGGTATCGAGGCAAAAATCGTGACCTACGATTGGGGCACCTATTTGGAAAAAACGAAAAACGGGGAGCACGACATCGCAATGTTAGGATGGTTTGCCGACTTAGGTGATCCGGATAACTTTTTTTACTATCTTTTAAGCAAAACCGCTGCCAAAAAACCTGCTGGGAATATCGCGTTTTATCGAAGTGACGAAATGCAGGACGTGCTTGAGCGGGCGAGGGCAAGTACGGACCAAGAGGAACGCGTTTCGCTGTATCAAGAGGCGCAGCAGATTTTTCACAAAGATGCCCCATGGGTGCCGTTAGCGCACGCGCAGCAGATTTTGGTTATTAACAAAAAGGTTAAGGGACTTAAACTCCATCCTTTAATGTGGAAATACTTCCGCCAAATTTGGCTGGAAAAATAAAGGAAGTCTGGGTATCTAATAACAATTCATCAATCATACTGAATTCTAAAGACAGGAACAACAAATGAATAAATCCGTATTTCGCGTGGGTATCACGCGGGACTTTTTGGGATCCGATGGCACGAGCGATTTAGACGATATTGCCGGGCCTCTTTTTGACGAAGCCGGTCTACAGTGGGAATATATTGCAGAGAACACACCGGTATTACAAGCTGCACAAGTGAAGGATTATGACGCACTCTTGGTATTGGGAGCAGGCATCACAGCAGAAACTTTCACAGATGCTGACAGATTGGCTGTTATTGCTCGATTCGGCGTGGGATACGATAAGGTGGATGTACCAGCATGTACCGAAAATGGTGTGCTGCTCACGATTGCTCCCGACGGTGTCCGCCGTCCTGTTGCCACCTCCATCATGACTTTTGTCTTATCGCTGAGTCACATGCTGTTGATAAAGGACCGACTCATCCGTGCTGGTGGCTGGAGAAATACACAAAACTACAGAGGCATGGGGTTGGTCGGTAGAACGCTGGGACTCGTCGGTATGGGGAACATTGGGAAAGAGGCGTTCCAACTGGCGAAACCTTTCGGCATGCGTCATATCACCTACGATCCGTACGTTACGGCTGCTGAGGCGGCAGAAGTCGGCGTAGAACTCGTCGACTTGGACACCTTGATGCGGACTGCTGATTTCGTGTGTGTCTGCTGCCCACTCAACGAGGAGACACACGGACTCGTCAATGCGAGACGTATCGGACTAATGAAACCGACGGCTTACTTCATTAACACTGCACGGGGTCCCATCGTTGATCAGAAAGCACTCACAGAAGCACTCCAGAATCGACGGATTCAAGGCGCAGGACTTGATGTCTTTGAACAGGAGCCAATTGACGATGACGATCCGCTCTTGACGCTGGACAACGTCATTGTTACACCGCATAGTATCTGCTGGACGGATGAATGTTTTGACGGCAACGCCAAGAGCGCGTGTGGGAGTATTATCAGCGTGGCTTCTGGGAAAATCCCTTCGTATATTGTCAATCAAGATGTTATAGATAGCCCAAAACTACAGCAGAAGTTGGCGCGATAAAACATGGAGGCACACCATGCTCACAGAGCAACAAATCAAGCACTTTCACACCTTGGGATTTCTGATTTTTCGACAGTTATTCAACAAAGACGAGCTAAACACAATACACACGGAGTTTGAGGCGGCGATGCAGGCGGCGTATCGCCATGCGCCGTTTGATGGGACACACCGACATTGGTTGCCGATGATGGGACCTGAAACCCCATTTTTTACAAATTTGCCGGAAGATCTACGGTTTAGCGAAGTCGCAGAGCAACTGTATGGCGACGATGTATTTTTCTGTGTCTCGGACGCGAACCGTTATGTGGGAAATACGGGTTGGCATCCTGACCATAACGTTGATCCGACTAAGGATTGCTACGGGGTGAAATTTGCGTACTATCTTGAATCAGTTGATGCAAACAGCGGGGCGTTGCGTCTAATTCCGGGTTCTCACAAGAACCCACTGCACGATGATCTGCGCGAGAATTTGAATGAATTGGGACTGGAGATTTGTGACGTTCCAGGGTATGTTTGTAAATCGGAGCCGGGGGATGTAGTCGCTTTTGACATGCGGTGCTGGCACGCAAGCTGGGGCGGTAGTGATGATCGTCGTATGTGTACGGTGGTGTACTATAACAATCCGAAGACCCCTATAGAAGAGGCTGCCACGCGCGATCGGGCACGCAGCAATGCTAAAAGTCCTGAACACTTTAACCGACCGGGTGCTTCGCTTTATGATCCAGATTGGGTCGCGAATCCAACTGGCAGTGAAAAACGACAACGTTGGATTGACCGGTTGCGTGAACTGGAATTTCTGCAATAACTGAGGCAATGTAATGCTCTGGACAATTGTTAGAAGAGAAATTACGGCAAATATCTTGAGTTTCAGATTCCTCATGGGACTCCTCATCTATTTTTCCTTGATTGTGACAAATCTCTTCGTTTTGACCAGAGGCTATGAGGATAGACTGCAAAGTTACCGAACGGCGATTCGAGAAAATGAAGATAAGATCAGTCAGGTCGAGAGATACTCTCAGTTTGGACTCACGCATACGCTAAAGTGTGATAGAAGTCCGAAACTACTGAGCATTTTCAACGAAGGTGTGGATAAAAGGAAGGGAAACACAGTAACCGTCGCACATGGTTATGTCCCTGCTGTTGCTGAACAACACGGTTCTGATAACCCCTATCTGAACATCTTCTCCTCTATTGATTTTACGGTCATCTGCCAAGTCGTGATGAGTCTACTCGCTCTACTCTTCGCTTACGACGCGATATCGCGGGAAAAAGAAGCCGGGACCTTGAGATTGGCACTCTCAGGCGCAGTTTCAAGACCGACGCTGCTTTTGGGAAAATACATTGCCGGAATGGTGTCTATTTCTCTTCCACTCATTGCGAGTTTTGTGGCAGGTTTATTGGTGATACACTTCTCCCCTTACGTCTCTTTTAGTAGTTCGGATTGGGTACGGATACTGTTAATCTTCCTCGCGTCACTGCTTTATGTCTCCCTCTTTTTTCTTATTGGACTTTTTCTGTCTACCCGGACAGATCGATCCTCTATCACTCTGATGTTTTCAATGTGTGTCTGGGTGCTTTTCGTGCTTATCGTTCCAAATCTAACGGTTTTATTGGTGGAACATGCGAGTCCCATACAATCGGAGGAATCCTATAAAGAGCAGGCGAGAGACCAGTGGAAGCAATACGAAGCCGAAGTCAAAGATTACTTTGAGAAACGGGGGGTTGAGAAACCACTGGATCGCGCCAGTTTTGGTGGTGTTGGTGTTAATTCTGGGGTCAACGACTACGACAGTGGCGAGACAGTCAGCGTAAGCGGTTTTCGAGGCGAAGAGGGTGTACCTTTTGCCCAAGAATGTTACGGATTCAAGGAAAATCTTCGAGCGCAATACGCCGATCGGATATGGCAGATACGCAAAGAATATCTCGACAAAAATCCGAACCGACAATCCCTATTGGCACTGAACGTGTCTCGTATATCTCCGGCAGCGGTTTATTACAATGCTGCTGCGATTCTTGCGGAAACAGATATTGGAAGTTTCTGGCGATTTATGGAACAGACGCGACAGTATCGGCGTGAATGGCTCGACTATCTGAGAGACGAAGAAATATTTTCTTCACGCAGATGGTTCACGACTGAATTTGAGGAATCTTTTGACTTGCGCAAAATTCCGAGATTTAAGGAACAGAGCGAAGACATTGGCAACAGTCTACAACGCGCGGGGTTAGACATTATGATACTCGCGGTTCTAAACGTCCTATTCTTTATGGGCGCATTCATTTCATTCCTACGCTACGACGTTGTATAGCGGATTCTGAGTTGTCTGGAAGGAAGCGATATGATCTTGGACATCGCAAAACGAGAAATCCTTGATAACTTGACGCGTTTTCGATTTGCACTCACCCTGATCCTGGTAATGGTGCTGATGGCGATGAATGCCGTGATATTCGTGAGCAGTCAATACCCGAGAAGGATCGCGGAATATTCCGAAGATATCCGCAAAGCCGTCGAATCGCTGGAAAAGAAAAGCAGTAATTTAGGTGAACTTGCGGTAAAAGGTCCTGGGAATCTGTACAAATCCGTGAGTCCATTAACCTTCATTGCTACCGGTAAAGATGCGAACTTACCGAAGCGTGTTGAAGGAGACTCCAGTGGCGGCTACGGTATCGGTATGACAACGCCTGACTTTAGTTTCCAGTATTCTTGGTCAGCAAACTGGTGGCTTCAGTATCCGCAGGACACATCCCGCAAAAACGATTCATTGCCGAATTTCACAGAATTGGATTGGACGTTCATCATCGGGTTGATTATGAGTTTTATGGCGATCCTGTTCACTTACGATGCCATCTCTGGAGAGCGTGAAACAGGAACGTTAAGCTTGCTCATGTCTAATTCCGTGTCCCGTGCAACTGTGCTTCTCGGAAAATTCATCGGGGCGTTTCTGACAATCTTGCTTCCCTTGTTTATTGGAATATTGCTTAACCTAATGATTGTCAATGCATCAAGATTGATGTCGCTTAGCGGAGACGAATGGGCGCGGGTGGGGATAATTTTTGTTATTTCTGCGCTCTACATCTCAATATTCTTATGGCTTGGACTGTTTATCTCAAGCCAATTTTCTAATTCGTCCAGCAGTTTGTTGGTATTATTGCTAATTTGGATCGTCTTTGTGGTGCTTATTCCAAACACAATGGGAGTTTTGGCAAGCGGCTTCAAGCAGGTTCCTTCCCGAAGCGAAATATCTCGGATAGAGAAAGCACAAGAAGAAGAAATTGACGCGCGGCACAAAGAAGGAAACAAACTTTATCAAACAGGTTCGCCTTCCGACACGCCCCCTAAAATTGAGGTGTTAAGAATGTGGGCTGACTATTTAAACGAACATGCCACTGCAAAGAGCAGCATCAACGATGAGCATCTTAACAAACAGTTTGTGCAGATTGAGTTCACGCAACAAATTACACGACTATCTCCAGCAGCTATCTATAAATATGCTATAGAATCTCTGGCTGGCACAGGATTTACCAGACATAAGCGATTTGTCCAAGAAGCACGTCGCTACAGAAACCAGTTTGTTGATTTCATCCAATCAGAGGACAGCGGGGATAACGAAAGTTACCACATTTATCTTGTAAAAGAAGGATTATCCCAAAAACCTGTCATCCTTAATAGCATTCCTAAGTTTTCAGACAAACTGACCTTGGGCACCGCTTTCAGTGGGGCAGCGTTGGATCTGATGTTGTTGGTCTCACTGATGCTACTCCTATTTATGGCGGCAATCTTGGGATTTATGCGGAGCGATGTGAAATAGATAGGTTAATCGACGGTTGGACGTGAGGGGTTCCCCCAATGTCCGTTTCTGTCTTTTCCGCTCACGACGACTCCCTCTCTATCCCATCGAAAGGAAGCTCGGACATCGGTGGAGCAGTAGCGTAAGGTTAAACCGCACCGTCGCCTCGGTGAAGGATTGGCGTTTGATCCATGCAACAGTAGGTCGGTATGGATAGAGATTTCACCCGCTTTGAGTTCAACATCAACAGTTTCGCCGTACTGCTCGGCTTCTTCAACGATTTGACCCAGTACGCTGTTTTCATCGGGTGTGCTGTGTCGAGCGGTCAAATGCCCTGAGTGATGCGAACCTGCAATAAAGCGCATCGCCCCGTTTTCGACCGTGGCATCGTCAATTGCGAGCCAGACGGTAACGGTTTTGGATGGCGTGAGGGGCCAGTAACCGGCATCTTGATGCCAGCCAACTGTTTTCGAGTCGTGCGGCATTTTGCAGAAGTAGTGGGCACCCCAACCGATAACGTCCTCGCCAATCAAATCTTTCACACAGGCGACAATCTTCGGATGTGTAAGGAGGTCATAAACCTTTCCATATTTCAGGTGTGCGGAGATAATTGAGTAACTACTTCCGCCTGCCGAGAGGACATCGGCTAAGAGCTTATCAAAATACTGCCGATGTTCGTTCATCTCGGTCTCATTGAAAATTGGGATGCCTCTGATATAGCCGAGGCGGTTGAAATCCGCCAACTGTTCTTGCGTCAGCAGCTTGGGGTGTTCAGTGATACTGGGATGGAACTGCAGGTCGCGTCCCATTTCAGCGAGTTGTTCCCACGTCGGCATGATTTTATCGGTTTTGTAAGTTACGCCTTGGGTTGCCATATTGTTCCGCCTTGTCTAATTTTTGATTCCATCTTACCACAAATCCAATGAAAATGGTATAATATATTAGGGTCATTAACAAATACAGGGCAACCACAACGAATACAGCAGCAACGACAACAGATATAGGGCAACCACAAGGGTTGCCCCTACAGTTAATAGATTTATCCGTGCATCAATTCGGTGATACACTCCTATTTCCGTATCAACAGCTTGCGTGTCGCGGTGAAATCGCCGGCTGTGAGTGTATAGAAATAGAGACCACTCGCGACCTTCTCACCTACACCGTTTCTGCCATCCCAATGGATCGCACGACTCCGAGTATGATACATACCCGCAGGTTGATGCCCTAACTTCAGCTCCCGTACCACAACACCCCGTATGTCGTAGATCGTTAGTGTAACTTCCGCCGGTTCAGCGAGTTGATACGGTATCCACGTTTCAGGATTGAACGGGTTGGGGTAGTTGGTCAAGAGTGCGGTATGCACAGGAATCACAGGCGGTGGAGGTGTTTCAACCGATGGCGCAGCAGCGGCTTCATCCGTGACATCGATGGTAACGGTGATACGATCTAAGCCATCGTTCCCATCAGAAGCATCGACGGTGACCGTATAGGATGTCTTGGTTTCAAAATCCAAAGCTGCACTGGTTTGGAGCTGCCCGGTAGTGCTGACAATGCTAAACGAATCCGCGTCCGTGCCACCCAGCGTATAGGTAAGCGTATCATTATCCGCATCGGTGGCTGACACAGCATCTCCAATGTTTGTGTTAGATGCCGTATTCTCCGCAACAGTGCGTGTCGCGCTACTGCCCTCTGTGAACACAGGTGGGTTGTTATATAAATTAATATCAACCCACGACAGAGATTGGTCATTCTGAAGTTTCTTGAGAAGGTTGTAATCTGAAACTGAAATTGGATTACCTTTGATCCGTAGAAACATCAGGTTAGACAAGCTATTCAACGGAGATAGATCCCTGATATTATTCCCAGACAGATTGAGATCTGTCAGTTTGGTCAAGCCACTCACGGCAGATATATCATTGACATTATTGTTATCCAGATTGAGGTAGCTTAACTGGATCAAGCCACTCACGGCAGATATATCATTGACATTATTGTTATCCAGATTGAGATAGCTCAGCTGGGTCAAACCACTCAGGTGAGATATATCCGTGATGGAATTATTCTGTAGATAGAGCACTGTCAGTCCGGTGAGCCCACTGAAATCTCCATGCAGAGAACCGATTTTCTTGTTTGATAGATCCAACGTTGTAATCGTCGCGAGCTGCGCTAAGGACACATCAGGAGTTCCAAGCACATTAACAATCGCATCACGCCCAGGTGCCGAGCGGGCACTGACTGTAAGTATGACATTGATCGTGACGGGAATGCTATCGCTACCGTTATTGTCATCGGAAACAGAGACCGTCACCGAGTAGGACGACTTGGTTTCAAAGTCGAGGGC
>VXZL01000181.1 GCA_009845505.1 Candidatus Poribacteria bacterium
GATCGGAACCTCGTTACAACGAATTTCTTAGTTAACTATGTCTATCGACCCGGTAGTGATTTCTATTTTGTTTTCAATCAGACTTACGGGACAGACAGCGTGTCAACAGGGTTGTTGGATACCACCTTAGTTGGCAAGGTAACCTATTGGTGGAATCCATAATATTTTGCGATTGGCTGTTGGAAACCATTGGCTATCGGCAGTCAGAAAGAGACAAGATTCGCAGCGTTCGGTTACAGGCGGGTTAGAAGGATGGCAGCATGGAAAGGGTGTCAAATCACTGATGCACTCGCAACGAACCGCAAGGAAAATTTAAAAAATGAAGATTGTTGATGTGAAAACGTATCTCGTTGATGTACCACCGCCACATTGGGGTGGAAGGCGTTGGATTTTCGTCAAACTGATAACGGATGAAGGCATTGAGGGGGTAGGCGAATGTACCTATCATACCCAATTGAACCATGTCGTTATCGAGCTGATTAAAGATTGGGGAGAACGCTACCTGATTGGCGTAGATCCGTTTCGGATTGAGCGGATCTGGTCTACGCTTTACGAGGGACCGTGTGTGCGGCACTCCGGTCCATTGACGAGCCCAGCGATGAGCGCGATTGAGATGGCGTGTTGGGATATTGTCGGAAAGGCGTTGAATCAGCCGATTTACAACCTGTTGGGGGGTATGTTCCATGAGAAGCTACGCGCCTATTCCTATCTACTGCAATGGCGACGCGGTGCTTCTCCTGAAGAAACCGGGGAACTCGCCCTCTCTTACGTCGAAAAAGGGTTCACTGCCGTCAAGTTCGATCCCGTCGATCCGAATACCGCCGATAGGTTGGAAACGCTGGACTACGCTGAAAGTGTTATCCGTGGGATTCGGGATGCTGTTGGCGATAGGTGTGATATTCTGATTGGCACGCACGGGCAGTTCAACACGAACAGTGCAATCCGTTTTGCAAAACGTGTTGAGCCGTACGACCCACTCTGGTTCGAGGAACCCCTACCTCCGGAGAATATCAAAGAGATGGCACGCGTCGCACAATCCACAAGCATCCCGATTGCGACGGGAGAACGATTATTGACGAAATATGAGTTCGTGGACCTGCTGGAGCAGCAGGCTGCATCTATCTTGCAGATGGATTTGACAATCACGGGGGGTATCCTCGAAGCGAAGAAGATTGCGTCTATGGGAGAAGCGCACTACGCACAGATAGCACCGCATCTGTATGGTGGTCCCATCGGCGGCGCGGCGAATATTCAGTTGGATGTCTGTAGTCCGAATTTCCTGATTCAAGAAGGTATCCATACATGGGACGGCTTCCATACGGATATCCTCAAGGAGCCGATACAGTGGGAAGACGGATACATCATTCCGTCAACGAAGCCAGGACTTGGTGTTGAATTGAACGATGCGGTTTTGGAGAAGCATTCTATTAGTGGTTAGCGATTAGTGATTGGTGGTTGGTGATTAGCAGTTAGGAGAATTTGTGTCGTATTTTTTTTGAATTAAATTGTGGGAGACGGGTTTTTATAAAGGATAGTGTCCAGTATTCGGAAACACAGTAGATTGGGAGATTTGTGATGTACTTGGTTTGTTATTCATGTAGGCACGGTTATCGCGTGCATCCAGAAAGTCTTAACTTTGTTGAGGAACAGACCTGCTCAAATGGACATGTTCACGATATACGATGCAGGTGTGGTCACAAGATATTTGCTGTCCAACGTGTGGATTCAAGCCGTTGGAAATCTATTGAGCGCAAGGTCCTTTGGAAATATCCCGACGTACGTACGCCTGGAAAGTAACAACGGAGGCGGAGAGAAGGAATGTCAACTGCAGAGACACCAACGGGTACGCTTGACCCGATACCCGATTTAATTAAAGTAACACTGAAAAAATTAGATATTCGTTCAGAACAGATTCGATTTGCTGTCCAAAGTGATGTAAACGCATCCGGTAGTTATGGTGAAGAGTGGTTCGTGCTAACGGACGCAGCAATTTTTACCGTAACAGGCGAAGGTGAAGTGCTTCACTACATCCCTTATGAGAATGTCTTGGGAATTCGTGCGGAAATCGTTGTGGATGCCGGTCTCTTGGTACTGGAAACAGAGGAAGGCACTGTCGATCTCATCCGCTACTCAAGTGGTTATGCCTCGAAGTTTGGGTTCGTCGCCCGATTTATCGGAGACGAGATTGAGTTCCGAAAAGGGAAACGCGACGAAGCACCTATATGGGATTATAAGCCAGAGGAGCAATTCTGTCAGTCGTGCGGTTTGCTGTTGCCAGATGAGTTCTCACCTTGCCCGGCATGTACCAAGAAACACAAGGTGATGCTGCGGATTTTGACCTATATACGTCCTTATCGCGGTAGGGCAACTTTGTTCATGCTATTCGTGATTGCCGGCACGCTCATTTCGCTTGTGCCGCCGTATTTCTCTCGCATCCTGATTGACGATATTCTACTTCTGAACGACGCGACCACTGCTGCACAAGAAGCGTCGGCAACACAGTTAGGAAGCGTTTTTCGGGCAATTCAACCCGCAGCGTTAGCATTGACTATCGCTGTAGGTGCCTTATTAGCGATACAGATCATCCGAGAAATTTTCACAATTTTCCGATTACGTCTCGGTGCCTGGCTGACGTTCCGCGTTGCAGCGAATATCCGTTCACACGTCTATCAGCACTTACACAATCTGTCAATCCGATTTTTTGATAAACGGAAGACAGGAACGGTGATCTCGCACATTACCGAGGATAGTGAACGGCTTCAAGACTTCATGTTAGAGGGACTCTCCTTCCTCGCAGTGGAGCTGCTTCTCTTCTTCGGAATTGGGGGGATGCTTTTCTGGATGAACTGGCAATTGGCATGCTTCATCTTAATCCCGATTCCGATAATCGTCTTTGGCGCGGGTTGGTTCTGGAAGAAGGTCCGAAGCCTTTGGCACCGTGCATGGCGCCGCCGTTCAAAGTTGTTCGATGTCGTCAACGACTCTGTATCCGGTATCCGAGTTGTCCGCGCGTTTGGACAACAACGGAGCGAAGTTGATCGGTTCGCCGATGCGAATATCGACGCACGCGACTATGAAACGAATGCTGAATTAATCTGGGCTACCTACTACCCGCCACTGATGTTCGCAGTGCAGTTGGGGTCTCTGATTGTTTGGTACGCCGGGGGTCTCAACATTATCGCCGGGAGTATGACGCTCGGCACGTTGATGGCTTTTAATGCATACCTGATGATGTTCTACGAACCGTTGCGCTATATCAGCCCGCTTATTAATTGGGCTTCTCGTTCGATGACGGCAGCAGAAAGATTATTTGAAGTCATAGATTCGCAACCCGAGCAGTTTGACGACGGCACGCTTAAAGCGATGCCGAACATCACTGGCGAAGTCAAGTTCCACAACATGACGTTCGGTTACGACTCACACAAACCCGTGCTTCGAGATATTAACCTGCACGTGAAACCCGGTGAGATGATCGGACTTGTTGGACATTCGGGGGCAGGGAAATCGACGCTTATTAATCTGATTTGTCGGTTCTATACACCCGACTCCGGACGTTTAGAGGTTGACGGTGAAGATATTAAAGAGATTGATCTCAAAGATTTGCGTCGCCAGATTGGGGTCGTGCTACAGGAACCCTACCTCTTTAGTGGGACGATTGCTGAGAACATCGCTTATGCACATCCTGATGCCACGATGGAGGACATTATCACGGCAGCGAAAGCCGCAAACGCACACGAATTTATCGTCAAGTTTCCAGACGGCTACGATTCAGAAGTCGGGGAACGCGGTGGACGGTTGTCCGGCGGGGAACGCCAACGTATCTCCATCGCCCGGGCAATTTTACACAATCCGCGTATTTTGATTCTCGATGAAGCCACCTCGTCTGTAGATGTGGAAACCGAGAAAAAGATTCAACAGGCGATTGATAGGTTGGTGCAGAACCGGACGACGTTCGCGATTGCCCACAGGCTTTCAACACTCCGAAACGCCGATCGGCTCTTCGTGATTGAAAAGGGCAAAGGCGTTGAGTGTGGCTCTCACGAGGAACTCATGGCGGAAAAAGGTATCTACTACAAACTCGTAGAAACCCAACGCGAAGCCGCGAATGTCCGCGCCGCAGCACAAGCAGTGGAGAGATAGGTATGCAGAACGAAAATACAGAGAAACAAATAACACCTGCCGCGGCACCGACAGTGAACTCGGTGCCGTCTGAACAGGATGACTTTACACCCCGTTATCTTGACCCAGATACCCTTACGTTCACGCGTTCTGAGGTAGGGACGGCGCGGTTGGAAATTCGGAAAGAGGCGTGCTATCTGCGCGTAGTCGTGCGACGGCTTATGCCGCTTAGCAACCCGAATCAATATATTTCTCTCGCAGCGGATGAAGATACCGAGATCGGAATCCTCGTTGACCCATCAGCACTCGATGCAAAGAGTCTGGAGATTCTCCAAGAGGAGTTGGATAAACGCTACTTTACACCGACAATCCGGAAAGTGTACCGAGTGAAGGAGCAATTCGGTATCCATGAATGGGAGGTCGAAACCGAGCGCGGACGCATAACTTTCTTGGTGCGCGGGTTGAATCAGAACATTAAACAGGTACCCCCTGCTCGGCTTTTTGTGACGGATGTCCGAGGGAATCGGTACGATATTCCAGATTATCGGGAGTTAGATGCCCAGAGTTACCTACACATCCAGCGGCATCTATAGAGATTGCCATGAGACAGAGACATTTTTTCGTGGAGCTTGCAAGCCAAAATTTGCGAGATAACCGTCGCGCAGCTATCGCTTCGATTGGCTTGCATTTGCTCTTTGTCGCAATTGCGGCGTTTCTGTTCTCAGGGCAGCGGGAATTGAACAAAGACACGTTTGAGGCGGCATTCGTCACACTCACCCCAACACGGACAGACACACCCCTCCGTCCAACACGCCGAAATGTGACAGTTAGCTCGCCACAGGTAAAAACCGCAGTTACTGCGCCGAAACAGATGTCAAACCTCACGCAGCTGCCACCTGAGCGGACAACGGTTGTGCGGCAGATACCAGAACTGAAGGTTGACCCGGATGTTCTCAATCCTGCAGCGGTTGCGGTGTCGCCGACCTTGCCCAGCACTGAACAACCCAACCGTTCATCGGCAGACCTCGCCGGTGCCTCTGTTGCGGAAGTGCCGACGCTTGAAAAAAGTGCGCCGCCGCTGATCCAGAGAAATCCTACAGGAACAACCCGTAGCGGACTTTCTGAGTTTCTTGATGGGTCTCTACCCACAGCGGGTTTAGGAGACGGGTTTGATACAGATCTCATGGAACTTGTGCAGCTGCCGAAGGGGCAATTGGGGGGTATCCTCGCAGGCACTGGCAGCGAGATGCGTGGGCATATCCGGTTGATTCGGCTTAAACATTCGCTCTCGGACTGGTGGCAAGATCCGACGGCGATCCCTGCGCTCATCAAGTGGCTGGAAGACTACACCTCAATCCGAGCGGATATGAATTTTGAAGGTGGTGCTTTGCCGATCACGGATCCGCAAATCATGGACGCACCTCTTATCATAATGACGGGACACGATAAAGATATTACTGTCGGACGTGGGCTTGCGAAAGACGGTCCGTTAGAGACAGGTTTTACACCACAAGAGCGCGCCGCGCTTCGGAAATATATCGTTGAAAGAGGGGGGATGCTCTTTTTCGACGATTGCGGTTTCAACGGCTTGTTCGCACACATTGTCGCTGATGAACTCCAAACGATTTTTCCTGAATACCCACTCGAAATCATACCACACGATCACGAACTCTATAACATCTACTATAACCTTCCAAAACCACCGACCGGTGGCGATGTGTTCTGGAGAAATGAGAACAACGCACAACCCACGCAGTTTCCTTATCAGAAAGGGATTACAATCAACGATCGGTTAGCGGTGGTCTACAATCGTAAGGACTACATGTGCGCTATGGAGACGGCGGAGATTGAGAGCCGTACGATGTTGCGTCTCCGGCGTTCTACGGATGTCTATCGGTTCATGTCGAACCTCTTGATTTATGCGTTGAAATACGGTGGGAATACGGATAGGACAGGATACACGGAATAGGCAGAAAAACATTAGAGTGAACTGGTCAGCGCGTCACTGAGGCTCTTCGGAAAATCGAACAGTGAGGTCAGGTTCGTTCGGATCAACATGCGTTTGATGCCTCTGTTGACGTTAAGCAGGACTGTCCGTCCGCCCATTTGACGGATCTGGGTGCTGGTTGTGATGAGAACCCCTAAACCTGCACTGTCCATCGTTTTGGCGTTCGCCATATCGAAAACGAGCAACGGCGTTGCCTCTTGTTTCTCAAGTGCTTGGATATGTTGGTCAAGCATCGTTTTGAGGACGAGGGCATCGTCTCCGATGACGTTTCCTTGGATTTCAAAGCGTGTGAAATTTCTGGTTTGGACGTTGATTTGCATAGTTCTCAGTTTACCTATGGCGACGTAAGCAGTGCGGCAATGTCTGCGGGCAGCTTAACACCGTGTTCCTGCTCAAAGTCAGCAATGCTTTTGTGGTCTGCACGAAACTGTTCAACGACGATATTTTTTTGCAAGTTTTCGGCAGATTTCAAGTCTTTTTTCGCATTTTTCCACTCTCGCAAGTGTAAAAATGACATACCGCGATTGTAATATGCCTCTATCAAATCAGGATTAAGTTGTATTGCCTTATCATAGTCTTTGATGGCAAGTTTATACTTGTCTTTTTTGGCATAAGCATTCCCACGGTTGTTATAGGGATGGACAAGGTCCGGTCTTAGTTCTATCGCTTTAGTATAGTCTTTGATGGCACGATCAAAGTTGTCTCTTTCGTGGTAGACAATACCGCGATTGTAGTAAGCATAAGCGAAGTTTGGATCAAGTTCTATAGCCGTGTTATAATTCTCAATAGCGCGATCTATTCTACCTGTGAGTTTATAAATTATTCCTCGATTGTTATATGCTTCTGGCAAATTTGAGTCAAGTTTTATTGCTGTATTACAATCCTTAATAGCGCGGTCATAGTCACCTTGAATACGATATGCCCCACCGCGATTACTGTAAGCTTCGGCATAGTTAGCTTTGAGTCTTATCGCTTTGTTAAAGTCTTCAATGGCGCGGTCAATTTCGCCTATATTGCCATAAGCGACTCCACGATAGTTATAGGCTTGGGCAAAAGTGGGTAACTCTTTGATTGCTTTGTTATAGTGCTGGATATCGATTTCATAAGATGCCGATTTGCTTGTGTTTGCATGTTTTACGACTCCTTCTTGTTGATCGGTTGAGATGGAGCGATTTGAAAGACATCTTCCTTCGGCTGCGTTCCAACCTTGAAACCTTCTATATATGTCTTCTGGTGAATGTTTTGGTTTCTAATAAACCCATGGAGATCGTTGTAAACAGTTGGGGTTGAGATGCCGTGCTGTGTTTGTAGATGCTCCAATATCGTTTCTTTGAGCGATTGGGGAATATCAATTACTTTGTATTGCTTGGGGTCAAGATAACCATCGGGCGGTCGAACGAAAACACTTTAGTTGTCTCGGCTATCCTACCGATTATTTCCAAAATCCTGTTTAGTTCGGTTTGTTGTGTGTTCAAACTTGCTCCCCACGATCCGATTTTCCTCTGATTTAAATCATACCATGTTCACGCTGGTTTGTCAATTTCAATTTTACGGGAGTGTCTGAATCGCGGATTACACGGATGACGCGGATTGAGGGGAGTATTCTATCGCCAAGGTTCATCTTTTAATCCGCGAGTAAATTATGTGAGAATCAACCTCTTGATTTCTAAATTTTTCGACCTGAAATTGTGTAATACGCCTATTTCAAACCTACATAGTATTCATTTTGATCTCGGTAATGTAGCCACCGTTTGCCCATTTTGGCTCCATTATGTGACTGATGGTCTGAATTGCGGGTTGGGGAACTATAGGTTCTACTTCTCGAATGGCATTCCAATCAATCACGGCTGTCCATAGTTTTTCTTCTTCTGAGTAGTGAACGATGCCCTCAACCTCCAGTTCTTCGCTATAGATAATAAGGGCCTGTCCTTCTCGCAGCACAATTCCGTGACGTTCGAGATCTTCTATCGTACCAACGCAGGTCAGTCGCAACCTGCCTTGGACATCTGCGTTGTGGAAGTCTGCGAAAACTCTTGGCTTGTTCATCTTCTTTCCCTCCCAGGATTTGAAACTGTCGGTGTAAGCAGTTTACTAGCTTGTTCCGGTGTAAGTCCAGTCGAGGAAACTTTTGGATTGCATTTACGTTCACCGCGATAGATATAACCGCCACCTTGTGCTTTCTGTTCTATTTCACTAATGATGTCTTGAGATGTATTGGATCGGTTTGACATTTGATTGGTCTTTATAATAACAATTTCTTTGATGTGAACTATGCAACCCGTTGAATCCCGGATTACCACAGATTACGCGAACTCAAAAGTCCGCGCAAACTGTGTCCTCCATCATTCAGATTGGACGTTATTTAGTGGACTCCGTTCCTGCAGGTTTAGGGTTAGGACTGTCAGAGGTAGGTTGATTGACAGTAGGTGGTTTAGGATTAGTTGAAGGTTGTGTGTCTGCAGAAGATGAAGTCTCTGGGGATGGTTGAGTAATTGGTTGTATACTGGGAACAGGAGCTCCTCTTTTGTGATCAGGTTCGACAATAGGCTGTCTGTTCGGTACCCGTGCACCTTCATCTATCTTACGATCAGCAGGATGGGTGTGTCGGGAAT
>VXZL01000464.1 GCA_009845505.1 Candidatus Poribacteria bacterium
AAAAACTTGGATAAAATTTGCTAAATTGTGGTCTGAATAAACGGTGGCACTTCATCGGAGACCTTGTCGGTATCCGTGATATAGTCTCTTTTCACGGTGATACGCTTGAAGAGATTCGGGTTGCCTTTGAAGAATCCGTTGATGATTATCTTTTAACGTGTCAAGAATTCAACCGCTCCCCGCAGAAACCGGTTAATGCAAAAGAGGCAGTAGCAGGCTGACACAAAACTGGAAAATTGTCTTTCCAGTAAGCATAAACGGAAAAGCCATGAAACAGATCAACTGGAAATGGTTTTTAAGAAGCATTCTCCTTCTCAATATAGTATTGATGGCAAGTGCCGATGAAGGGGCACTCAAGAACCCAGACGGTTCATGGAAGTGGACAAATCGACTCGTCCATGAAACCAGTCCGTATCTGCTTCTCCATGCCCATAATCCTGTAGATTGGTACCCGTGGGATGATGAGGCATTGGAACGCGCGAAGAGCGAGAACAAACTTATTTTTCTCTCTGTCGGCTATTCCACGTGCTACTGGTGCCACGTCATGGAGCGGGAGGTTTTCTCGAACCCCGAAATCGCTGAGATGATGAATAAAGACTTCATCAATATCAAAATTGATCGGGAAGAACGTCCAGATCTCGATGAAATCTATATGACAGCCACTCAGCTCCTAACGCAACGCGGCGGATGGCCCAACTCTGTTTTCCTCACCCCTGATTTGAAACCGTTTTATGCAGGCACCTATTTCCCGCCAACAGATATGCCGGGTAGACCGGGATTCCCAACTATCCTTGACGCGGTTCATGAAGCATGGGTTACGCGAGAAGACGAGGTCATCGCATCCGCCAACCAGATTTCAGAAACGATTGCGATGGCGACGAGTAGGGTCTTCACTTCACTGACTGCCAAACCGCTGAGTCGATCTCTCATCACCGGGGCACTGAATTATCTCCAAACCAACTACAGTCGCACCTACGGTGGCTTTGGCACTGCGCCGAAATTCCCGAATCCTGCGAATCTTGAACTCTTATTAAGTGAATATCAAAGAGGGTCGGGGTTACAAACCCCTCCTACAGGAGATGGTTCGTATCAAAGAGGGTCGGGGTTACAAACCCCTCCTACAGGAGATGGTTCGTATCAAAGAGGGTCGGGGTTACAAACCCCTCCTACAAGAGATGGTTCGTATCAGAGAGAATCGAGGGAAACCCCTTCCACGGAAAGTGAATCGTTGTTGAACATGGCGACGCACACGCTGGATATGATGGCTTACGGTGGAATGTATGACCAAATTGGCGGCGGTTTTCACCGGTATTCCGTGGACGCGAAGTGGCTTGTCCCACACTTTGAGAAGATGCTTTACGACAACGCACAATTGGCGAAAATCTATCTCCGCGCCTATCAACTCACACAAGAACCGCGCTATCGACGCGTTGCTGAGGAGATTTTCGGTTTCGTTTTCCGAGAGATGACTGCACCTGAAGGTGGGTTCTATTCAGCATTGGACGCTGAGACGGATGCTGAAGAGGGGAAGTATTACGTCTGGACTGCGGATGAGATTCAGAAGGTTCTCGGTAAGAAAGCGGCGGAACGTTTTGCCACGGTTTACGGTGTGGATAAGGGTCCTAATTTTGAAGGGAAGAACGTTCTCTACGTTCCTGAAGGACCGGCTGCTGAGGCGGATCTGAAGTCGGTAGCATCTGCGCGAGAGGAACTCTTGGTGGCACGCGCGAAACGGGAATATCCGTTGTTGGATACAAAGATTATTGTCAACTGGAACGGTTTGATGATAGATGTCCTCGCTTACGGTTACGAGGTGCTTGGTGAAGAACGCTATCTCGCTGCTGCCACAAAAGCCGCACTGTTTATTCTTGATACGCTGAGAAAGCCTGACGGAGAATTGTGGCATACCTATACCGCTGGTGTTACAAAGCAGGATGCGTATCTTGATGACTATGCCTTTTTTGTTAAAGGTCTGATCGCACTGCATCGGGCTACGGGTGAGGAGCAGTGGTTTAACGCAGCCAAAACACTCACGGATACGATGATTCCACTGTTTTGGGATGGTAAAAATGGAGGTTTCTATTACACGAAAGCAGATGCGAAACACCTGATTGTGCGAACCAAAAAGCCCTTTGACTCCGCGATTCCGTCTGGCAATGCTGTCGCTGTCGAAAATCTTTTGGTGTTCGGGACGGATTATCAGAACTATGCTGAAAGAACGTTGCGGACCTTTGCTGAGTCTATATCGCAGGCACCCTCGTCTTTCATGTATATGCTTTTTGCACTTAATCACTATTTAATGTTAGAAGAAGGGACTGATTCCGAAACGCTATCGCTTGTGACTACAGCTGCTGAAGTTAAAACAGAGAAAGGTAGAATATTCAACGTTGCGCTTCACCTCAAAATCACTGCAGGTTGGCATGTTAACGCGAATCCGACAGGTCAAGAAAACTTAATTCCGACGACCCTTGCAGTGGATACGGATGCACCGGTGGAGATTGTTGAGGTGGCGTATCCCAAAGGTAGATCTGCGCGCTTTGAATTTAGTGATGAGTCTTTGAACGTTTACGAAGGAAGTCTTACAATCCCACTTCAGGTAAAACAAAAACCGAGAACACTCCTTGACAGAACCGTGCCAATCATACTGAAACTCACCTACCAACCTTGTAACGAGACGGAGTGTTTGTTGCCGCAGACGTTAGAGGTTCCGCTAAAGTTATCTAATAGATAAAAAATTTGACACACGCGTTTTTTTAGGTATAATAGAACAAACTTAACGCAATGAGACCTACAATGAAAATTGTTATCTCGATTTACACCACAATTTTTTTCTTAGCGATGACAAGTGTTATCGCATTTGCCAATATCGTTCCAGACCCGGTGCTCTATCTCAATGCTGCTGACAATCCTGCCCATCCAGATGCTTGGGAGAACCTCGGTACCGAAGGCGGGGAGTTGCTTCCTGCAGATAACGCGCCAGAACTCGAAGAAGGGACGATTAAAATTCCGGCACTCGGTATCGACCAGCCGAACGTGAAATATTACACAGCCAAGGAGTCGCATTCAACCTTTGGCGGACCACCACAGAAAAATACACCGCTGTTTTTTGAGGACTGGACGTTGGAATTCCTCTGTAGGCGTAATGGGGATTTCTTTGTGGAAGAGCACCACTTCGCCGGTTTCCAGAACAGTCCAAGAGAAGGCAAACAGGGAATTCGGCTTTGGATAGTCGGTGGTCAGAATTTGGATGCCTCTATCCACGCCAAGGGTGCTAAGCAGGGGGTTCAACCGCTTAATCTCGTGCTTAATCAAGGTGAATGGACGTGGATAGCCGTTGTCGGAACGAGCGGGGACTCAATCGTGGCGTATCAAGACGGCAAAGAGGTCAGCAAACAAGCCGGTTTTGAGTTTGATAAAGGGTTACCGATAAATGACATCTCGATCGGTGCTAATTCTTTCGATGAACGTCGTCGGACTTTCAACGGTTCGTTTGCGATTGTTCGAGCGTATGATAAAGCACTCACAGAAGCGGAGATTAATCAAAACATCTCTGGCACCTTTGCTGTCGATCCCGCAGACAAACTCTCAACGACTTGGGCGAGCGTAAAGGACGGTTATCGATAGTCTGTAGGGGCGAGGAATGTAATAAGAAGGAATGGAAATGTAATACAGGGACCGGATTTAGTCTATTCCCAGACTAAATCCGGTCTATTTAAAGACCAAATCCCCTCGTCCCTATTACAGTTCATCAACATGCGTCCGAATCTTCTGAAACGCATCTAAAATAGACTGCATATCGTCAGTATCCCCCAGAAACATAGCGTGTGTGAAACTACAGACCTCTTCCCGATAGACCTGCTCTGCATTCGGACAGTTGAGCGTGCTGTAATCAATCGCTTGTTCCCCGAGGTATTTGCGGGGTAGACCGAGTTGGTCGAACAGTTCTGGGTTCCCGAACGGACCTTCGTTATAGATAGGTTCGCCGTGCGCACCAACCCCACATGAAACGCCTTCCGCTCGGAGTGCCTCCAGAAACCGATTGCGTGAGATACCACCGAACTCCTCAGATACGAATCGGAAGTCCCAATAATAGAAACACCATCGCGTGACGCGTGCGTCGCGCGGAATCGGATGAACCCCGTCTATCGCCTCCATACCTTTGGAAAGATAGGCTATGTTGCGTTCGCGCGTCTCTATCTGTTCTTCAAACCGCTCCAATTGACTCAGTAAGAGTGTGGCTTGGAAGTTGTTCATCCGCATGTTCAGCTGCGCGAAGCGTCCCGCGCTTTCTGCAAGAGATTCGTCATTTGTCAGCACCATTCCACCTTCACCACAGGTGAGTGTCTTTCCCATCTGGAAGCTGAACGCACCGAGGTGTCCGATGGAACCCATCCCTTTTCCACGCCACTGTGAACCGTGTGCATGTGCGCAGTCCTCAATCACTTTGAGGTTGTGCCTATCAGCAATTTCCATAATCGCGTCCATGTCGGCGGGATAGCCGCCGTTATGCACCGGAATAATTGCCCGTGTTCGCGGGGTGATCGCTTTTTCAATAGCGTCAGGTGCGATGTTGTATGTGAGCGGATCAATGTCAACAATCACCGGCACGGCATTGACGCAGACAGCCGATGTTCCGGTTGCCACAAATGTGAGTGCCGGAACGATAACTTCATCGCCCGCACTAACGCCTGCAGCCTTTAGGGCGCATTGTAACGCCACAGTCCCGTTTGCGAGTGGAATCCCGTATTTTGCATCCTGAAACGCCGCGAACTTCTCACCGACTTCATCAACTTTCTCGCGTCGGTTCCACGCACCGCTCCGCAAGGTTTCCAATAGTGCGTTCTCTTCGGTTTCATCAAAAATGGGCCAGCTCTTCCCCAAACTCCCTTTTACAACAGGTTCACCTCCGTTGATTGCTAACTTGGTTTCCATGTTTCTGTCCCCCGACTTATGCGTTGGTGTTATGGGTAGTTTGGATTTTAACACCTCATTCCTTTTTTGTCAATTTGATATGAGCATGCTTTCTTCTTGTAGATTTGCTCAGAATCGGTTATAGTTGTTTTCAGAAACCTTAATTCACTTCGGAAGCTATGCAATCAACGAACCAAACCCTCACTGCGATTGAAGGCATTACGGTCGGTCATGTCACGAATACAACTGCTCGGACGGGTTGCACCGTTATCCTCTGCCCAGCAGGTGCAACAGCAGGTGTTGATGTGCGGGGTGCTGCACCCGGCACACGCGAAACAGAAGCACTGCGTTCCGGACGCTTAGTTCAAAAAGCATACGCGGTGTTACTCACAGGCGGAAGTGCTTTTGGCTTAGATGCTGCGGGTGGTGTTGTCCAGTATCTTGAGGAACAAAACGTTGGGTTCCCCGCAGGTTCCGTTCGTGTGCCGATTGTTCCGGCTGCCGTTATTTTCGACTTGAGTGTTGGTGATGCGGAAGTCCGTCCTGATCGAGCAATGGGGTATCAGGCGTGCTTGAATGCTACCGATGCACCTGTGGCGATGGGTGCTATTGGGGCAGGCACGGGTGCAACGGTCGGCAAGGCTCCGGGGGTTACGTCTTCTCCGGGGGGTGTGGGTTCGGCGTGTGTCCGTCTTGATTCCGGGTTGATTGTCGCTGCGATTGCAGTTGTCAACGCACTTGGGAATGTTGTGGATCCGACAACAGGAGAAATCCTCGCAGGCGGGACGGAAAACGGCAATTTCGTGGACATCACTGAACGGCTGTTAGCTGCGAATAATATAGTTCGAGGAACAAACACGACTATTGGCGTTGTGGCGACGAATGCGACGCTTACCCCCGCGGAAGTGAATCGGGTTGCAGAGATGGCGCACGATGGCATGGCGCGTGCGATTCGTCCAGCGCATACGATGTTTGATGGCGACACACTTTTTGCCCTCGCCACGGGATCGCACACTGGGAGCAGCGTGAATACTGTCGGCATTTTGGCTGCGGAAGTCGTCGCAGGGGCGATTGTTAACGCCGTGACTGCCTAAATCGGTTGTCCGTGCATTGCCTCTGGGATGTCCATACTGAATTCCTTTAGGACTGTTGGGGCAATATCGTATAGATGCTTCGGAGGCACCTGTCCACGCGCTTGTTCCCCATTTTTGAGAATAAACATACCCGTCTCTGCGTGGTTGCAGTCGTCGGGACCGGTGTCATTCTCATAGGTATAGATGCTGTTGTATCCGACGCTTCCGACTGAACGCCAAAAGAGATTGCCGAAGTAGACGATGAGATCGGGTGGAATGTTTCGGCATTCCCGATATACCTCTTCGGGTTTGAAAACACGCGTATTGATGTTTTGTCCTGTCGCATCTACAATTGCTTCGAGTTGCGCCTTCAATTCGTCGCGAACGCTTTCGTAATCTTGAGGACTGACGGTTCCGTGGGGTTCTCTACCTTCAACGTTTATAAAGATGCGTGCGTAATATCCGCCTTCTCCCCACGCCTTTGTGTTCTTCCAATCTACTAAATCTGCCGACCACCTTGTAATCCCTTGTGGTTCGGTTTTAAGCGTCAGATATCCGTGCTGTCTGAGCCATTCGTTGACACAGATACCGCCGTCCATCCGTTTTGCGCCGTGATCAGAGACGACCATTATAGTAGTGTCGTCATCAACGCATGCTAACGTTTTTCCGAGTTCAGCGTCGAGGGTGCGATAATAGTTCCGCATCGTCTCCGAAAACGGGGAATTCGGTTCGTACTCCCGATGTGTTTTATCCCAAAACCGCCAGAAAGCGTGGTGGAGCCGGTCAGACCCCATTTCAACCATCGTGAAGAAATCCCAATCTTTGGACACCAGCAGATGGCGTGCGAGTTTGAAGCGTTCGGCGGTCATTTTGAGGAGTTGTTGTTCCAATTCGGCACGCCGATCGGTCCGGAAATTGGGGATGTCAATCATATAATCGCTGGCGACTTGATTAATTTCCCGCGTCAGTCGTCTCGGAAAGGTCCAGTGGGCATTGCGGTTGGGTGTGAGGAAACTGGTGACCATCCACCCTTGAAAGGGTCTGGCGGGGTAGGTGAGAGGAACTCCCAAAACGACGGATTTCTTTTTCGCTTTTCCTAAGAAATCCCAGAGGGTAGGGACTTGGACGGCGTGAGAATTGGCGATGGTTAGGGAATCGTAGGAATAATCCTTGCGATTGCGAAACCCGTAGACACCGAGTTCACCCGGGTCTCGGCTCGTCATCATACACATCCACGCCGGCACAGTAATAGGTGGGATCGTGCTTTCCAGTTCGCCGTAGATGCCTTCTGCCATCAGGCGACGCGTGTTGGGCATGTCGTCTTTGAATGCCTCAAAGACGAGTTCGGGTGCGGCACAATCCCAACCGATAATAAGAACGCGTTTTTTCATTCTTTTACGCTTTGCTATAACCTACTGTTCTGTCAACTTTCAAGTGATGAGGAAACCCCAGTTCGTAGTAGTGCGATTTATCGCACGTCAGAAACGGGCAATGAATTGCCCTACTACGAACTACCTGTCAGTTTAGATGTGACAGACTCCTACCTGCAAGTGGGACTGCGTAAGTCCTATATAAATCACGGTTTGTGATCGGTATTAACAGGTGGTTCGTCGTTGTTAAGGAACCGCTCAACGGTATTTCTCGTTGCCGGACGCGTACGGAAATCGGCAACCCACGGTTCACGGAAGTACGCCTGCTTTTCACGCGGTAAAGCGGACAGCACTGCAGGCGGAATCCGTAGACGGTGCCAGTGGGTCGCGAGGTGCGCATAAGCGTTTAGCACTGCCACACGTGGGGTCTCCCGTTGCCACACGGGACCGGCGTGACAGAGGTTCTCCGTGAAGAAGATTGCACTGCCAGCGGGGCATTCGTAACCCATCAGGAACGGACTCCGCTTCCCGTCCTCTAAGGACATGTGATCGGGATGCATCGGGAAGTTGGATTTGTGGCTACCTGCGATAAAGTGTGTCGCCCCATCGTTTTTGGAAATATCTGTCAGTTCAAAGACGACGCGTACCATGCCAGCGTGGATCTGTCCGTTGTTGACGCGATACCCGAAGATCGGATCCGCCTGTCTGGGGCCACCACCGTGGAGTTCACCGTGCCGCCGTCCTTTTTCACGCCAGACAGAGAAGCAGCTCTCTAACCGGACCTCGGGTCCGATGATTTCGTGTAGAACTTCGAGGACTTTGGGATGATCAATTAAGACGCTCGCGGGTCCACCGGGTACAGCACGGTGTTCCGGTGGTAAGGACTCTTTGTCGTGATGTATTCGGTCGAGCTGATCAACGATCGCATCTATTTCATCGCGTGCAAGGATCGCGGGACGCACGAGGAATCCGGTTAAGTCAAATCGAAATTTTTCTTCATCAGTCATGGGTTGATACCTCCTCTAATTAGAAATTTATGCCCAGCGTGGGTTTCTTCCACCAAACCGTTGTTCGCTAATGTTCCACAACTCCGATAAGCCGAGTTGTCGGATGTGTTCCACTCCCGGCAAGAATGGATCGTTTACCCGAGTGAGCCACGCTTGAAGTTCGGCTTCAAGTTCTGTCCGAAGGTCTTGTGAATCTTCGTTGTTAATGAGGTTGTTCAACTGATACGGGTCATTGTCGTTATCGTAGAGGAGCCATCCCGTTCCGTCGTAATGGCGTGCGTAGGTGTGGCGATGCGTTCGGACCCCGCGCCACTCGCGAATGCCGAAGTTAAAACCTTCGCTTCCGTGCAATGGGACACCAAGGAAC
>VXZL01000267.1:0-1243 GCA_009845505.1 Candidatus Poribacteria bacterium
GAGCACAATGTCCCCAAGGGAGCTGAGTCGAATGAGCAATATTTTGAGAGAAGCCATCTGTGTAATAGTTATTGGTTGTCAGTAAAACTGTCCGAACTATAGTATAAATAGACGATTTTCTCTTAACTGAACGCTGAAAGCGTAGCGACCTGACCGCTTCTTAACCAACCATCTGTTTTTCGAGATTGTTCAGTGCCGTTTCAACCAATGCGTCTATATCTAAGTTTGACTCTGCGTCTGCTAATTCGGCAAGTGAGGCACGCGTCGCTGGGTGTTTAGGCACAAAAAGGGAACAACAATCTTGGTGTGGACGTGTGGATACGTCAAAGGTACCGATCCGTTGTGCCTTTTCAATAATTTCAGCCTTATCCTCGCCAATAAGGGGTCGCAGAATCGGGATATCAGCAATCGCTTCGATGGTCCGAAGATTCGTTAGCGTCTGCGAAGCGACCTGTGCGAGGCTCTCACCTGTAACAAGTGCCTCGGCGTTTACCAAAGTCGCCACTCGTTCTGCGATGCGCGTCATCATCCGCCGGTACAACAAAACGCGGAACGGTGCCGGTGTCTGTGTAACAATAGTCTGCTGGAGTTCAGCAAACGGAACGAGGTAAACCAGACTCCGATAATTTGAAACTGCCAAAATCTGAGCGAGTTCAATCACTTTCTCCAGAGACGCTTTATCGGTATATGGGTAGCTATAAAAGTGAATAAAAACGGCTTTCGCACCGCGCTTTATCATTTGCCATGCAGCAACAGGAGAGTCAATTCCCCCAGACAACATTACGAGCACTTTTCCGCTTACACCGACAGGCAATCCACCAATACCTTGGATCTTTTCTGTAGAGATATAGGCATTTTTCTGTGTTATTTTAATCCAACAGATGAGATCCGGATTATGCATATCTGCTTTCGCACCGGTCTTTTCAATGAGGTGTCCGCCGACCTCAGCACTAATTTGCGGCGACGTTAGCGGAAAAGTTTTGTCAGTTCGTCTTGTTTCGACCTTAAGAGACTTGTAAGTTCTTCCCTGAATTTGCTGCAGGGCGGTCTCTTTGATAGCCGTCATATCTCTCTCCGTAGCGCACGCGAGTTCAAAATAGGCGATCCCCATGACCTGTTGTAGACGTTTCTTAATTTGAGCGACATCGGCGTTTTTTTCGAGTCGTACGAGAATTCTATCGTGAAGTCGTTCTACCTTTGCATAGCCGGTGCCGCGCAGGGCAATCTTGATATTACTTACCAG
>VXZL01000267.1:1253-8715 GCA_009845505.1 Candidatus Poribacteria bacterium
GAACGCTAAATAATTCTTCCATAATTTGTCTCGCGCGAAAAAAATTTAAAAGAAAACTTGTTTACGAAGGACAGCATCTGTCAAACTAAAATGAAGTTTCGCGACATCTCCCAGAGCATTGCTTCCATGCAATCGAATAAATTCTCTACCCGCATCAATAACTTGATATGCACCTCTTGGTAGACGCATCTCATATTTTTCAGACAGTGTTTCCATCCGATTCAGAAAAGTATCACGAGCAATAATAGAGGCTGCAGCAACAGCGATATCACGTTCCGCTTTTGGCTCCTGGATTATTTTTATTTTTCGGTGTCGTTCATCATCTGTTTGTTGTTTGATAAGGTCATTTTTAGAGAATTTGTCAACAAGTACATGTTTCGCCCCTACCCGGGTTGCCAATGTCTCGATGGCTTCTCTATGAAGGGAGGCGAGTAAGTGATTTAAGTTTTGTCCACGCCTACGGAGATCGTTATAAAGGGTATTGTAGTCGGTCGGCATTTTTTCAACAACAACGATATACGCCTCATAGTCATTGTGCATCAGTTCAGCGAGGCGTTGGATGCGTCGGTTCGATAGCTTTTTCCCATCAGTGATACCGAGAGTCGAAAGGGTTTCGCGACACGCTGCGTCTACATAAACGGCTGCGACAACAAGCGGACCAAAATAATCGCCTTTTCCGGCTTCATCTGTGCCAATCCAGGCATCCCAATTGTGTATGGTGTCCATGTCATAGGTGCCCACACGCTAAAGCGTAGGGCTTGTGCTTCCTCGCAGTCAGCGTTTTTCTCTCAGAGAAAAGTCGTCTTATGTCTGCTCCACTTTAGGCAGCCAAGCCTGCCCGTTTGATATTGATAGCAGCGTTTACGTCTCGGTCGTGATGGGAATCACATTCAGGACACGTCCACTGTCTATCTGAAAGAGAGAGTTCTTTATTATGGTATCCGCAATCACTGCAAGGCTTTGTTGTCGCTGTCCACTGACTGATTTTCTTGAGTTTTTTGCCGTGCTTTGCACACTTCTGTTCCAGTATCTGCAGAAACTGGTAGAAGGCGTGGTCAGAGACCTTACGTCCCCAGAGGCGTTTCATGCCGTCAAGATTCAGGGTCTCAAAGCAAAGCACGTCAAACTCGGTGCAAAGTTCGGTCGCAAGTTTCCATTGCCAATCTTCTCTTTGTCGGGTAATCTTTCTATGGAGTCTTGCCAAAGCACGAGCCGCACGGTACCAGTTACCCGAACCTTTGACTTTACGCGAAAGTGCCTTGTTCAGAGTTCGCAACGTCTTCAGCGATTGCTTGAGAAATTGCGGAGATGCTATCTTATCGCCTGCGTCGCTTGTGAGAAATGTTTTGTTTCCGTAATCAAATCCTGCGCTCTTACCCGTCTTGGATTTGAGTTTAGAATCATCAACTTTCTTGCACGAAAAATATATCCAATAGTCCCCACACCTATCTCGCTTGATGGTGATCGTCTTGATAATGCCTTCAATTTTACGGTGTTTGTGGAAAGAGAACCATGTGCCTATACAGTTGATTTTAATACGATTTTCTTCGAGTGTATAGCCGGCTTGTGTGAACGTCATAGAGTTGTATTTGTGGCGAGACTTGATTTTTGGTCTACCGACTTTGCGGTTCGTTTTACCTGCTTTTCGGTCTTTCTTGTTCTGAAAAAATGCGTCTTGGGATTTGCCATACCGCAATACAACGTCTTGAACAACTTGACTCGGCAAGGCTGCCCAGTGCGGTTTTGTCCGCTTTTTGAGTTTGGTGACGTGTCTTTTGAGTTTGTATGCAGATACATCTTTTCCAAACATACGACGATACCGGCGTGCCAGCAACATGATATGCAAATGGATGCCCCACATATCGTCAATCATGTTGCCAAGTTTGATGACGTTCTTTTGCGACTGAAGTTTGAACCCGTAGGCTATTCTCATAGTATATCCGTTATCCGTCTTTATCCCCGAACAAGTGGGAGGCAAGCACGCCACCGAGAGATGACGCTTGTTCTGCTTGCCAACGGATACCTTAATTATCCCACAATTTTACACCAAAGTCAAATGTTTTTTTGACACAACTATAGGCGGTGTCTACATCCGCGCCCTAAAGGACGGGGGTTTGACACCGAAGATTATGTATGCTAATTTATTTTTTTCTGTTCGCCTTATTTTTCTTGATACTGCGCTTCCGTTAAATGCCGAGACGCGGCGAATTCAGTAACTTGTTTGCCTACGGCTTTAACTCGCTCACTGAGTTCAGCATCACGTAAATTGCCATCCGTGTCAAACGCATCGGACGAGTTTGGAATTGACGCGTCATTCGGGACAACCCAAGCGTGCAGTGCAGTTCCTACCGTTCGTAACATAGAAATAGCGTTTACGGCTCCCATCCGTCCACCGGACACACCGATGAGCCCGATAACTTTATTCTCGAATTCGTCAAACCCCATCAGGTCGAGTGCGCTTTTGAGGACCCCGCTGAAGCTGCCGTGGTATTCCGGTGAGCCGAGAAGTATGCCGTCGGCGCGTTGGACCTTTTCCCGAAGTTTGAATACCCCGGGTGGGTAGTCGTTCTCGCTCGCAACAGAGCCTTGAAAAACGAGTTCGTATTCACTCAGGTCGAGCAATTCAACTTTAGCACCTGCCGCTTCTGCAGCAGAGAGCGCGATTTGGAGTGCAGCGTGTGTCGTACTCCCCTGTCGCAGACTCCCGCAGATGGCAACAACGTAGATGGACTGGTTATCGGTATCCTTCATTTTTCGTATCCTTTTCTGTTAAGTTGTATCATATCGTAGCATAGGCGTAAAGGGATGTCAAAGATTTTATTGGTTTGAAACACCGATGGTAGTCGTGCGCCTATCTTAATTATTTCATATCTGAAAATCAGATATCATCGGTTTCTATGGAAACTTAAAGGCTGAAGGTAGATTTTTCTTGACATATTTTTGGGTTTCTTGTACGATACGCTTGTGGTTTAAAAGACAAGTTTCCTTATCAACTCAACTATGGACATTGAACAACCCCGTGTAACGGACTGGCACTGTCCATTAACAACTATATTTCAAATAGACATGAGGAGGTTCACTCATGCGTTTAGTTATGTATGTACTCGCGGCTGCACTAATAGTAGGCAGCGCACTCTCCACTTATGCTGCGGTCGAAGACGACGGGTTAATCCTCTATTTCAGTTTTGATGAAGCCAAAGGTGGAACACTTGTAGATGAAACCGGGGGCGGAAATGATGCTGAAATCGTTGATGGTGCGAAGATCGTCAAGAATGAAGGTGTCTACGGCGGCTCAATGTTATTCGCAAAAGGTGCAGACAGTGTGACGGTCGATTCCTTCAAGGAATTAGAAGATTATACAGACAACTCCTTTCTCTTCTGGCTCAACTTTACGGATCCAAACTCCGGTGGCTGGGATCAAATCATCGCGAAAAAGGCACCCGGCTCTGATCGTTCACCCGGTATCTGGACCTGTAACCGTGTCCCCTTGCACATCCACTATCGGTTCAATCCCGGCAACGCCGGAAGCCATTGTGTCGGGCCTGATGGAGAAGGTGATACATTTGACGAAAATAAGTGGTACCACATTGCTGGGATCAAAGAGGGTACTGATTTCCTATTTTACATTGACGGTAAAGTGGTTGACGAACAGACTGTTCCCAAGGATCACGTGCAAGGGGCAGAGAAACTTTACATCGGTAGAACGAATTATAATGCTGCGAAATTCTACATTGATGACCTCTATGTCTACGATAGAGCACTTGATGCTGATGAGGTCACCAGTGTTATGGATGGGAAGCTACTCCCAGTTGAACCTGAGGACAAACTTTCTACTACATGGGGACAGCTCAAAGCACGTCGTGACTAATAACGCATCCACAAAGTGTAGGGACGGGGTTTCTCCGTCCCACATCTATCTCTTCATCCATGAATGTTTACGCATCAGTCCCGTCTGTCCGTTCCAGTGAAAATCTTGTTTCTCTCCTTTATTCTGCTCGTTCCACCTGTATTGATGCAAGGGTGGTGCGATACTGAAGCAGAACTCAATAGCCGGATTGAACGTGGAATCCGTTATCTTGACACGGAACAGTACAATCTGGCACTCGCTGAATTTCAAACTATCCGAAAAGAATTCGCCACTTCCGAGAGTGTTAGCAGTTTCGCCCAATGTTACATCGGTATTGTCTACCAAGAGCTTAATAGCCTCAGTGAGGCGATAACGGCGTATCAGGCTGCATTGGCACTGGAGGGACAGCCGGAGGTTCATGGAAGTGCTTACCTCCATTTAGGCATTGTCTACAAAGCGCAAGGCGAGTTATCACTCGCTGAAAGCCATCTCAAACAAGCCCTTGGACTATTGACTGAAACTGCCGAGGCATACATTCATCTTGGCGATGTTTATGCGCGCCAACGTAGATTTGATGACGCTGAGAAAGCGTATCGTGCGAGCATTCGATTGAACCCGAACCAGACTGAATCCTATTACGGATTGGGGAGAGTGGCAGAAATGCAAAATCGGCTGGAACAGGCTCTTGCGTATTACGATGCTGCCCTCGCGCGGAACCGCTATCTATCCCAGGCGCACTATCGGCGTGCTCTCGCATACCGGCGACTTGGGAATAGTGAACACGCTGAGACGGCGATGACGCAGTTTCGCCGATTAAAAACTTACGAAGATAGGATGCACCAGTACCGAGAAGCCCTCTACAGCAATCCGAACTTGCCGATGCTCTACATTAAACTCGGTGAACTCCATGAAACTTATGACAACTTAACAGAGGCATCTCAAATCTACGAAGCTGCAATACAGGTACACCCGTCTTACTTACCAGCATATCTCAGCCTTGGTGAGGTATTTATTCAACAGCGCAATCTTGAGGAAGCCATTGGGGTCTACCAGAAGGCTACAAAAATTGCTCCCAATAATTCACAAGTGTGGGGGAAGTTGGGGGTCATCTATATCAACCAACGCCAATTTGAACCAGCAATTCTGGCATTCAAACAAGCGATTGCAGCAGATAACACCGCAGCGGAAGCGTATAACAACTTGGCACGACTCTACGCTGGACTCGGTAAAGAGATGCAGCAGGCAATTGACTTAGCCGAACACGCAGTCACTTTGATGCCGACAGCCAAACATTACGACACACTCGCGTATACCTATTATCGCAATGCTGAATATGCTAAAGCTTTAACGGCGATTAATCAGGCACTCGCGTTAGCACCTGATGCAAATGAATACAACAAGTTGCTACTGAAAATTCAGGAAGCACAAGTCGCAAATAAGCATGAGAAAAAATAAACTTTACAAACATAATCGAAAGGAAGCGGAATGAAGAAAGGAATATGTATCGGTTCATTGCCGGGTGATTCGACGGAAGCGCGCTTCAGACTTGCAAAGGAAGCCGGATTTGACGGTGTTGAAATCGGCACCCTCGAAAATGATGCCGACCGACACGAAAGAAAACAGATCGCAGCACAATGCCAATTGGAAGTGTTCAGTGTGATGAATAGTAAACATTGGGCGTGTCCACTTTCTGATCCAGATGATGGCGTTCGCGCCGAATCGCGAGCGGGTATGCTTGATTCAATAACAACCGCATCGGCTGTCGGGGCAGATACTGTGTTGCTTGTTCCCGCTGTTGTAAATGACGGAACGAGTTATGAAGAGGCGTATGGGCGTTCGCAGGCGGAAATTCACAAGTTAATTCCAGAAGCGGCAGAAAAAGGCATCGCGATTGCCCTTGAGAATGTTTGGAATAAATTTCTGCTCAGTCCAATAGAATTTTGTCAGTATCTTGATGAATTTGAGAGTGATACGATAACTGCCTATTTCGATGTCGGCAATATCGTCCTATACGGGTATCCGCAACACTGGATCCGTTCTCTCGGAGATCGTATCTCTAAAGTACATGTCAAAGGTTTTAACGCAGATGAACGCAGATTCACTTATCTCATTGAGGACTGCACAATTAATTGGAACGCTGTCATGGCGGCACTTGAAGAGATCGGTTATGACGACTATATAACGGCGGAACTACCTGTTGATAAAGGCAATCCGGAAGGAACAGTGCATGGCATCAGTGATGATATGGACAGAATTATCGCTGGGAATGTCTAAAATAGAAACGCCTACCACCCTTAGAAAGCGTATCTACAGAATCAATGGAAATTATCATTCAACCTACTTATGCCCAACTTGTAGCAGTTTCAGCGGAGATCATTCGGGATGCCCTCTTAAAAAAGCCGAATCTCGTTTTGGGACTCGCTACGGGTAGCACCCCTATTGGGCTTTACGAAGCCTTGGCGCGGATGCACAAGACAGAAGGGCTCGATTTCTCGAAGGTGACGACTTTTAACTTGGATGAATACGTCGGAATCCCACCGAGCCATCCGTATAGTTACCACACTTTCATGGAAACCCACTTTTTTAGTGTTGTTAATGTTCCGCCAGAGAATTGTCATATCCCACAGAGCACTGCGGTTGCACATGAGGAATTCTGCGAAAGATACGAAGCCGCAATCGTAAATGCTGGCGGCATTGATATCCAAGTGCTCGGTATCGGAAAAGACGGACATATCGGTTTTAACGAACCGAGTTCTTCCCTCGGCTCTCGGACGCGCATCAAAACGCTCGCGCAGAGTACCTTGGAGGCGAACGCGCCGCATTTCGGTGGCACTGTTGACGCGGTGCCAAAAATGGCGATTACAATGGGAGTGGGCACAATTATGGAAGCAAAACAGTGTCTGCTATTGGCAAGTGGGGGGTCAAAAGCGGAGGCGATCGCACACGCTGTGGAAGGACCGATTACAGCATCGGTGCCAGCATCGGTGCTACAGATGCATCCGCGAACAATTGTGGTCATTGACGAAACGGCGGCTTCGCAATTGAAACGCGTAGATTACTATAAGCAGGTTTACGCAAATAAGCAGAAACTCTTGAGTAGCAGTTAGCGGATATTCGCTTACGAGTCCTGCTCTTCGCGTAAGCCGTACTCTTTTGCTTTTCGCTGAATCGTACGACGACTCACCTTGAGTATTTCTGCTGCTTTTGCTTTGTTATTGTCTACAGATTCGAGGGTAGCACGGAGTGCTTCACGGTTGATTTCATCAAGCGACATACCGACTTCCACGTTTAAAGGCTGCTTCCCTTCGATCACGGCAGTTAATGCCCAGACATCCGGAACTGAGGGTAAATTTGAAAACTCTATTCCGGTTGCTTTGAGGATTCGTTCCGGTAAGTCAATCTGCTGGATTGTGGATTGGGTGGACATCACAACGATACCCTCAATACAGTTTTTCAATTCGCGAACATTTCCGGGCCACTTATATTTCATCAGCGTTCTGATGGCCTCTGGTGAAAGGCTTACCAGAGATTTGTTGTTTTGTAGACAAAATTCTTCGAGAAAGTCTTTAACGAGGAGTGGGATATCTTCGATACGTTCTTGAAGCGTTGGAAGAT
>VXZL01000635.1 GCA_009845505.1 Candidatus Poribacteria bacterium
CGGGCTACTTCCCGACAAAACAGATATAACTTGTCAGAGAATACCGGCGTTGATAGCACCGTAGCTGCAATAATTCTTAATTTTTCTTTCTCGTAAGTCTGTATAAGTCGCGGATAGACAAAAGAGTAGAAGCAGCACAATAGATAGATTTTGATAACTTAGCATATTCTAACTCCCCAAATCTCAGAGGAGACTTTCCAAGATTTTTTCCACACGTTCGGGTTCCTGACATATAGACTGAAACACAGTTCTGATCTCCATGGGAGTATGTTCCTCCAATAGAGACATGGCAATTCCTTGCTCGACATCAACAGCAGATGGCACCTTTGATAACACTAATGCTTCCGACTCAATTTCACCAGATACCAAATTGTAATGTTTCCTAAAAAGCAGACGAAGTTTCGTGGGATTAGATTGGCGCACCGGACGACTGCGAAGTTCTCTAAATAAGTTGAGGATTCGCTGGACAGCTGCTTCATAAGTGTAAATTGAAACTGCCTCTAATCCCTCCTGCCCTAAACGTTTCTGCTCGTCAGGGTTTTCAAAGAGAAATTTGAGTTCCTGCGATATGGTTTCAACTGGGAGCTGAACTGGGTCAAAAAGACTTGGGGCAACTTGAACGAATCGGCAAGCACCTGACATCTCTTTGGGGACAGAATTCCCCCAAACAACCGTTGGAATACCACATGCAACGATCTCAAGTAGGAGTAGCGGTGATGCCCCGAGAATTGTGGGAAACAACAATGCGTCTAAAGCATTAAAGATGAAGGGACTTGCCTCTTTGTCTTGTTGAGACGCAATATTAAAGAAGTTGACACAACCATCACCTGTGAAATCGTCCATCAGGCTGGAATGAATCACAAGGTAGTTGAGATCAGGGTTTGCAGACCGTAGTTTTTGCATAAAGCGAAGTGTTTCGTGCGGATGAAGCCCTGGCACAACTCCCACCAACGGCTTTTGCAAAATTTCCGCATTCCCGAGTGCTTGAGACAATTGGTGCTTACACGCTGTTTTATCCATCGGTTTGAAAACAGATGTATCAACACCGTAAGGGATATGATGAAAAATACGCATATCGGGAACGAAATCTGCAAAGAAGGTCTGTGTCCACGAGGCATCACACGCAAAGGCATCGAAATGTTTCAACGCTGCACATCTCTCAAGAGCCGTGTTTCTCGCTTTATGGCTTATCAAAGCCTCACTGGACAGACGGAGGACAGTTGGAATTGTATAAAATTTTAGGAAGACCTGTTCTCCCTCGGTAAGTGGTGATAGAGTGAGGATGCCATCACAGTCCTTTGGAATAAACTTTGCCGGTGAAAACGTACGGTCGTTTCTAAAGAAAATCGGTTGAACCCCTTCAGCTCGCAAACTTTCTGCAATTTCTTGGTAATTACTGAGTGTTTCAGGCAGTCCCAAATAAACATCTGCATGCACTGCCAACAGTGTTGTCAAGTGATGATTCGCGGCACTCAATAAGAAAGGTGTCCTATCTCTACTCTCGGCAACACTTGGTGTTATATAGATTTTCAATCGTTCAGGACACCGAGGGTGTCCACTGTTAGATGGATCCGGCGAAAACAGAATCCCCATTTCCGAAAGTTTAGCGAGAAACGCGAGTGCCTCAAGGACCTCAGAACGACTATGTTTGTCGCTAAGGGTTTCAATAACGACATCTGTCTCTGAAGCACCACAGACATTCAAGACATCGCAGACAACTTCAGGCACTGGGATAACAACTCCGGCATCCAGATCGGCAACAAATTGCTCGCCATTGCGTTTGAACTGATGCAAGTTATGCAAATTGCGAGGGAATTGGATCATTCTTAACGCTCCTCTATCCGTTTATAGCCTCTTCAAAACCAAAGACCTTTTCGAGAACCAGTTCAGCTCTCTCCCGACCATAAAGATGATGTAGCACGGCTTCGACCTCATGTCGGCTGTGTTTTTTAAGGAGTGTCAATGACAAACCCTCCGCTATGGGTTGGGCATAGCGATCCTTCATCAGCGGTCTCTCCTTTTGGGTAGTAATGTTATTTAGTATTGATCGACTTTCAATTTGTCTCCGACGATTGTTAAAATAAGGAGAGAAAGAGATAGCAAAGTGCCGTTTATACCCACTCTCCAACTGTTGAATTCGCTGTAGTTTCCTGAACAACCCAATAACCTTCTGTGCGGTTTTATCCCACGTAAAAGTCAGTGCCCGTTCTCTTGCCTTCTGTCCTAATGCCAATCGTGCCTTCTCATCGGTGAGCAGGCTATTGACGGCATCCGCCATTGCATCCGGTGAAACCGTTCCAGCGAAACTCCCAATTTCATGGTCATAAGCCCGTGCTGGCACAATAATTCCCGCGTCCCCAACAACCTCAGGAAGCCCATCAAGACATGGCACAACGGGTGGTACTCCGCAAGCCATCGTCTCTAAGAGCGCGAGCCCAAATGTCTCTTCACCCACCATTGATGGAAAGCAGTAAACATCGAAAGCATTTATCAGTCGCGCGAGCTGGTCTCGTGGTTGTTGTGGGGCGCAAATTAGGTTCGGAGGGAGTTGCTGGTGCCCGTAGAAATTGAGCATTGGGGCAGTCATCAGAAAACACGCATGTGGCAGGCGTTCTGCGATTTTTATGTAAACCCCTGCCCCCTTCTCAGGCTGAAACCTTGAGAAGAAACCGACAACGGGTGAAGTAGCGATTTGAGGTGCATTGAGCACCTTTGCAATTTCATTTTTCGCTTTTTGCTTGTCCAAGGGCTGAAATCTGTTCGGGTCAACCCCGTAGGGTATGGTATGAAAAATATCCGTGTCAAAGACGAATCGGCTATACAGCTGCTCTACCGAGTTCGTTGGCACCCAAAAGGCATCAAAAGGGCGCATCGCCGCATACCAGAGCAATCCTGCGTTAACGCCTTCGCCATTGTGGCCTTTCGCCGCATGAAGCGGAACAACAAAGGGGGCATCTATATAATCTATAAGCGAAAGAAACCACGTTTCGGGATGACTTTCTAAAAGCACGCCATCATAATCGCGCTGCATCAACTTCAAACGAGCAGACATATCGTTGAATTGGAACCTGATACCTTGCACATTCTCACTGAATTTCTCGTCGCGCTCACCGACCACGTCAAGAGAGGCATAAACTTCCAGCGATTTGATGAGATTGTGATGGGCAACCGACACCCCTCCAGCTGCAAGTGTGATGTCAGCTGCATAGGGACTCCTTTGCAGGACGAGGATCTTCAATTTCCGGGGAGTTTCTGTCTCTAACAGCGGTGAACTGCTTTCGAGGTTTGAAAAAAGAAGTCCCTGCTGCTCCATCGCCGCTAGCGAATTTAATGCCGCAATGACCGACTCACTGCCGTATTTCTTCCGCAGCTCCTCTATGATTTCTTTACTTGAAAATGATGGACACAGGTCCAAGATATCCCAAGTGATGTTATCAATCTCCAACACAGCACATTGGTTCAGGTCAGCGACGTACATCCGGTGGTTTCCCTGTCGGAATTTATGTAGATGCGTGGTCGATTTCGGACAGACTAACACTATACACTCCTTTACTCACGACAGTCTCCTGTTACCCTTCCACGCCAAAGGCTACCGTCAATAATTCGTCCATCAATCACCAAAGTCGGAGACCCTTTGATATTGAGCTCCTCTGTCCTTTGGACATCCTCAATAAGATCCAGTGTTATTTTTTTCGTTTCTACTGCTTCTGCAATCCTGCCGACATCCAGTCCAACATCCTTTGCGCAATTTACCCACGCTTCCTTAAGGTGATCCGCGCGGCAGAGCAGATAATCAAAGAGTTTATCTGGATACAACTCGGCGATAACCATCTGTCGCTTGTTCTCAATCAGTTCGGGTTCACCATGGAGACTTGTAAATTCAATCTTTCCACTCCCGTTTTTTTCAGATGTCTCTTTTTGATTTACATTTACAATAAACCGCAACTTGAAATCAATGGTATCTCCATACTTTTCAAAAAATGGGAGTAATTCCTGCTCGGCTTGCACACCGTAAGGGCAATACGACATCACAAAAAGTTCAACCTCGGGTTTCATGGGTCCGCGCATGCGCTGCTCAAGAATCTGTTTGAGGCTCGGCTGAGAACGACTGTGATCCACTTCAGACATCACCTGTTCAACAAACTGGTCAAAACCTGGAGAATGTTCTGGCGTGTGACATTCCATACAAACTTTTTCAGGCACTTGACCCCGGATATTGTTCTTCAGCGGTGTGTATACGTGTTGTTTACCCGGACCGTGGCAGGTTTCGCAACCAACATCCACAAGATGCTCGCGATCGGGATTTCCTATCTGGTAACCGCTCTCATACCCCGATCCAGTGACGTGGCACGTAATGCATTCTGGATAATACTCCCTGCCAACTGTGCGTAACGTGTTAAACGCTGTCGCATGTGAGGAATGCGACCACTGGGTGAACGCTTTCTGATGACATTCTTGACAAGCTTGAGAACCGATATAACTGTTCGTATCATCCTGTTCAAAAGGTTCGAAAGAAAACAGACGATGACTAACAGTCTGCAATTGACCGTCGGTAGCGACTCGATGATAGAAATCATCCAACAGTTTCCTAATGTCCGGATCGTCGGGGACATGCTCGGTTAGGGCGATCTGCTGAATTTGGGCGGAAATGTCCATTTCCTCATCAGTTAGCAGCAACGCACCGAGTGTTTTCCCCTCGGCATTACAATACGCTAATAAGACATCGCCAACTTTTTCGGTTTCACCTTCAAACGGACTCAAAATCGCTGAAAAACTGGGATATTCGCGCGCCAACACCCGATTGACTTCTGGGGGAGAATGACTCAATCCAACAACGAAATCGGACCGTTCTTGAATTTCAGAGAGAAGGGAACTGAGTTTCTCAGAGACAGACGCTATTTCCGCTGGGTCCTTAAAGTCCAATGCGACCAGAGCGATCCGTTTCTCTTCAACTGTTTCTACCAAATACGAGTCAGAATCTTCGGTTAAATCCGAATCTAAAAATGTAAAAGATAGGTCAGCTTTCCTATTTTGAATAATCTCCGTCTCGGTATCAAATGGAAAAAACGCATCATACCCCATCATTTCCATCGCTGTAAAAGCGGTTTGCACGCGATGCTGGTCTCGTTTATGAACCTCATTGTTAGTTGAAACGGCATCGGATTCAAAGGAATGCGATTTCATGGTTGGGAGTTGAGAAGGTTGAACACCGCCGAGATCCACGAGCAGCGGAGAGAATCCGTTTTGTCGAATATCGGATATCGCTTTTGCCCGTCTCGGTAGTCCACCCGATTGCCCAATGAAGCAACCGCACGGCTCCAGCTGCGCTTGCGTGTTACCGGTAAAAAGAAGGAGCTGCGTCCTTTTCGGTGAAAGCTGTTTCAACTGATGCAGATAGTCCGCTAAAGATGTTGCCTCAATCCGAGCAGCGAGTTGTTTTGTCTCTCTAATATATCGCAACCGCTTTGCTTCGCTCCATTGCTGATACGCAAACGGCCCTACAACAACAACTGTCAGAATCAGCGTCAGTAATATGTATTTTCTCAAAAAAACCTCTGTGTTTCTAAATAGGTGTTAGCTTCTGGGTTAGTTCTTCGGTTCACCTTTGACTCCACCCCAGCGTGTCAGCAGTTTACCTGTTGCCTCAACAGCACGAAAACCAGTATCAAAGACGAGAACGTCTGGAAAAAATTCCCACCCTTCTCCAACACCGCCGAAAACATAAATCTTGCCGTTGACCGCCACTGCACCAAAAGGGCGCATGGGCACGGGCAAGGATGGAATATCGCGCCATGTCTCTGTCCGTGGATGATACACATCCACTGTCGCTAAATACTGACGAGGTATGTGTAGCCCAGGGACACCTCCAATCAGATAAATTTCATCTCCAATAACAATTGTCGAGAACCCAAATTTGGCAGCTAACATATCCTGTTTCTTTTCCCATTGATGATTTATGGGGTCGTATGCCTCAATGACCGTTAGGATCTGCCGCCCCGCGGCTGCGGGTGGCCATCCGCCAATGACATAAAGACTGTTGTTGACGACAGCCACATTATCTGGGTCGCGGCGAGTCGGCATGTCCGGTGCTTTCCCCCACATATCCGTCGCCGGATTATAGACATCAACCCGGGACATCGCTACTTCATGCTCCGCGCCGACCCCCGTTGAACCGCCAATGAGATAGACCCTTCCAGCAATCACACCCAGATCAAAGCCGATACGAGAAACTGGCATGTTTCCTTTCTTGATCCATCTATTCGTCTTCGGATTGTATGCCTCTACGTGACGGATAAGTTTCATATTCCAAATTTTGTTATCTTTCGCATTATACCCTCCAAAGACATAGATAATCCCGTCGACTACCGCAGATCTCATACCATGGCGGGGCGTTGGCATGTCTGCGCGTCGCCGCCACCTATTGGTTTGTGGATCATACTCATCAACGGTTGAAAGTCCAAAAGGTCCAGGAACTATTGGAGGAAGTGCCCTCACGTCTTCATTGAGGCTGCCACCGATAAGATACACTTTATTATCCACAACGGCTGTGGCGAAATTCACTCTCTCCGTCGGGAGCTGAGTGACGAGTTCCCAATCCGCTGCCGCAAAAGACAATATTAGCATCTGCAAAAGAATGAACGCAACGCAGCCAATAATGATACTTGTTTTAGAGTTAAATACGCTTAACATTGATTATTCCTCCGTGCTTAGTGGTTATCAAGTACATTCTTAGCCTACAGCGATTGGTAGACAGTTATTTTCTTTCGTCTTTAACATTGCTTACACGGACACAGATTTTTTGACGTATCACAAACTTATCGAAAGCCGAGAACTGCTTACCAATCATTGTGCTTTGACTTTCAGTGGGGTACCAGTCTTCGCGCCATTTTTACCTTCCAGATGATAGGCGTTGCCTGATGCGTCTGAGAATTTCGTTGTTCCCCCCGGTTCATCAAAATGCCACAACGCGACGGTCTTCGCGTCATTCTTGAACTTGTCGCGCGGCGTGAAACCTTCTTTAGCAACATCGTAACGCGCCACCGTCGAGATGCGGACCTCATCAATATATCCCGCAAAAGCACCCCAAAAGTGAGTGTGACGCGTGGAACCAATTTTCTCTCCAAAGCCCCCAAGTGTAAAATCCTTTGGACGCTCGAGGCTTGAGAGATCGTGTGCAAGCGTTATGCTTTGCGAGGAGATGTGTGCGACATCGTTGACAATTGTTGTTGTCTGACCCTCCTTCGCCTGAAAAGCGATGTGATGCCATTGGTTTGGTGAAAGGACTACCGGGTGGTAGGATGTCCCCACAACCCTTTTCTTCATTATAATATGTGCTTGCATTCTTAGGAATAAATCTCCCTTCTGCCACTTGAGTTTCTTCCTTACGTTCTCCCACCCATCATGGACATCGTTGACCACATCCATCTTGACTTGTTGGCTGAGAATCATTGCGTGTATATCATCAGCAGGCGGTGTGGTCGGATATATCCACGCTTCTATCGTGAATTCGTCCGTGCCTTCCGGTAAAAGTGTGCCGAATGTTTCAAAATCCAAAACGGCGTAGTCATCGACCCCGTCAAGTGCTAAATAGTTTCCACTAGCCGGTGAAGGGGGTGGAAGTGCTTTCACACTCAACGGGATGAATGTAAGCAAAAAGAGGCAGGTCAGGATGTGTCGGTTTCTCATTTTTGTCTTCTTCCTCGTCGGCAAAGCAAGCATTCGACATAAGGACGTTCAGTTATTTCTGTATTGCCCACTATAAAAGCAAGGACTTATACAAAAACGATTGGACGTAACTGATAAGTCCTCGCTTATATGGAACACGTAAAGGCTTACCGCGCTAGCAGCACCAGTGCTCCAGATGACCGCCTTGATTGGTACCGGAGCAACAACCGGTCCACTCGTCTGTGGAACAATAACCATCCCCACATGAGATTGTGTCACATGCGAGTGCATCGGGTGTGAGCATCAGTGACGCAAGAATCGCTCCCGCTGCGACAGTACCAGCAGCTAAAGCGTTTTTGTGGGCAACATGCCCATCTTCTTTGACGAAGAAGTCGCTGAGACGTTGCTTCGTCAGTTGGACTACATGAGTCTGCATTAGAGTTTATCTCCTTTCATCATATTTGAAAAACGGTAATGCTTTAACCTTATAATGCGTAAAACATTTTAAACATGGGTAAACAGCTCCGTTTAAAATTTAAGACACCTTTTTGCAGGAGAAAGGGTGCATAAATGCCAAAAGATCTGTGTTTACGCTCAAAAAAAATTGTAAGAGCGAACCTTAGGTTCGTCCCTTTCGTATTTAAGATGTCGTTACGAACAGCCAATCTTATCGCCTATAAACCTCGTTATAGCTGATAGGTAAGCTGAATGGATTTAGTTCTCCTCTTTTATCAGTTTATGGGCTCTTGGAGCCTCGGAATTAATTCCTAAACAAGCGGCATAATCTTGAGAATGCGCGGACAGAATATTCTATTTAACATTAAAATATAAACGACTTCAGTGAGTTGCGCGTTTGTAAGAAATTTTTTATCAAGAACGCGCTTCCTCACCGAAGTATCCATTACCGAGGTGTCGATTTCAAAAGTCGAGTATTCTTCTCATAGATATCTTGTATCCCATATCGGTCTTGAATGTTTTTCGCTTCGTAAACCGGCACGGGTGTATGTTTTTCCCCTAAGATGTCAGCGATGCTTTGTGCCCATATCTCAA
>VXZL01000388.1:0-3185 GCA_009845505.1 Candidatus Poribacteria bacterium
GATATAGGTCAAACACGCCATTTCTATGGGTAACTCGATATCGATACCGTATCCTAATATTAGACGTGTTTCGAATTTAATATATTTTTCCAGATCCCAGATGTTGGGTAACTCTGGAAGTAGTTGTGCGGAGAATTGTAGGACTACAGGTGTAACAATAAAGTAGGCAAAAGTCGCACCGAGAATGAAAAATATAACAATGATTAAAAAGAGAGGAATAGCGAAACGCTGTTCTTCTCGATTCAACGCTGGGAAGACAAATGCCCAGATATGGTAGATAATTATCGGCAGTGCCAGCAAAATCCCCGTGGTTATTCCCAGTTTCAGGTATGCCATGATACCTTCCAAGGGACCGACTTTCATGAGTGTGGCATCGATGTTGGAATTTCCTGCTCGCAAGGTGAGTGCGAAAAACCCGAGTGTTGAACCTTCAGAACCGATTGTGGTCTCAATAGCATTCGCGATCAAGGTGTTCATGGAAGTTTCTAAAGGAAACTTAATTACCCGCTCAATTGGTTTACTGAAGGATAAACTCAACACCGTAAAGACGGTTATCGCAATAACAGAGATGATAATTCGCCTTCGGAGTTCCTCAAGATGCTCCCAGAAGGTCATTGCAACATCGTTAGCTTTCATAGTGTGTACAGCTCACGAAATTCGCGGTTAGGACGATTTTGGAGGTTTGATGTTTGGGTCGGTGTCCTTGTCGATTTCATTTGCTGCTTTCGTCAGCTCGTCTTGGAGTTCTGTTCCGGCACTCTTAAATTCCCTGATGGCTTTTCCGAGGGAGCGTCCCATTTCGGGGAGTTTCTTCGGTCCGAAAATGATAAGGGCTACCACAAGGATGACAAAGATCTCCATTCCGCCTATTCCCATGTTCTTCACGCCTCCTTATAATGAGATATGGCAGTCTGTTCCTATCTATAAAGTATATCATAAAGCCGACCTATCCGCAAGTAATTTTTCGTGTAGAGGAAGCATCTCTCGCGTTCGGCAAAAATGTTTGAATTCTTTCATCTAACATGCTATGATGTCACCTACGTGGGAAAAACGTATCAATTCCGGCTTCAATATCTTCAATGGGGTGTCCATACTGTTGTTGATAGTTCTCGTGGATGTCTTGTTCGGTTGTTGTGAGTGCTGTTAATGGGAATGTGAGCGTTTCTCGGCTGCGGTTGCCTGATTCACTCATCGCTATATTCATCTCTTGGTCTTGTCTGGCACGTGCTGCACCATATTCAGGTTCTGTATCGTTTTGAATAGCTGTAGCGATGCTGAGCAGCTCGTCTGCGACGGCAATCTGACTTTCGGAGAGCGGATAGTTCTTCAACGGGTTTTCCCACGTGACAGTTTGGTCTGGGAGTTGCAGTTCGATCGCCTCAGTCACGTTGACACCATCCACATCAATGGTAGTGCGCTTGGGTCGGTAGGGGACCCCTTTCGCTCCGGATTGTAGTTCGTCTGCGGGCGTAACATAGATATCCTCACCAACGATGGTGCCTTTGCTCCCATCAATTTGCGAAATACCTGTCTGGCCGCGTCCTAAGGAACGGGCATGGATAACATTCGAGTACACCATGAGTGCGGTTGCGTTGTTATCGAATTCGATGAAACCGAGGCTCCATCTTTCGCTGGTGTGATGCCGTTTCATCCTGTCAATGATTGGGATTACGGGGGTCGTCTGTGTGATACCGAGTGCCGATTTTGGTTCACCACCCGCCCGGAGACGGAGCATGCTCATGCCGTGATAGCCGCCCTCATAGAAGATACGATAAATTCGGGCAACGTCTCCGATAATATCTGCTGCAATCACCTTTGATAAGAACCGTTCGCGGGGTGCACGGTAATAGTTTTCAGCTATCTCAAGTTTGACATTATTCGCTTTGGCGCGTTCAATCATCAGGTCGGTTGTCGGGAGTGTGACGGCTATGGGTGTTTCACAGAGAATATGCACCCCCGCATCTGCCATGAAACAGCAGATTGCGTGATGGGCGACACCTGGAACGGTAACGTCAACAACATCAAGTTCTTCTTGCACAATGAGATCGCGAACGTTGGTATACGGCGTTGCGCCATATTCTTTGGCGTAGCGGGTTGCAGCCTCTTCGTCTATATCGCAAATCGCAACGAGGTTGTAGATATCTTTGAGTTTAGCGATAACGGGTAGATGTGCACCGGCACCGCGCCGTCCTGCACCGATTAAAGCGATATTAAGTTTGGACATGAGAGACCTCCTCAGTTCTAAGATGTGTCGCATCTCGCGAAGTGTAGTGTTCCGTTCGTGTGCCTCGTATTGAAAATAGCATTTTGACAAAAATGTGTCAACCAAAAAAAAATATGTTGGCTATTATCCTTAAAGACCTTTACTGTTATGTCAGTTCCCGTAAATATCGACGCATCCAGTTTATCACTTTATGCACGCTCTCGCTCGTGCTTTTTATGGCGACGGTTGAATTTTATGCACATCGCCGGGAGGCAGGGGCAATTGATGTCGGAAAACAGACGTATATGCTCTTCATTATCGCTCTTTTCGTTTTTCAATTTTGGGTGCCAAGACATGGAGTTGAGGCAATAGACATGGAGCGTGGATATCTGCGAGCCAGCGGACAAAACAGTGCCCTACTTGCCTTGACCTCTTTGGCGAATTGGAAGGTCTTAGCGGGAAAACTGCTTGGGGTTGTCGTTTGGGCGATATGGGGCATTTTACTAACGGTTCCGTTCTTCGCCCTCTCAAGTTACATAGGCGGTTCAGCACCGCTGCAGTGGATGAAATGCGGTGCGGTCTTATGGGTGAGTAGCGTATTTTTCGCGCTTCTCGGTATCGGCGCGGCGTTATGGTTTTCTTCAATTCCGGCAAAAACGGTAAGTTACGGATTTGTTCTATTCCTAACTTTCTTGCCCTTTATTCCTTCTGCGCTATTTGAGGCGGTTCCGGTGTTGGCAGCGATGAGCCCATTGTGTGCACTCTTATCAATTTTTAGGGCAGATCCAACGAACTTGTGGGTATGGAATATCGGACTATTTAGTGTGTTATCCGTTCTAATATTTCCTGTTTTGGTTAAACGGATGCGTTTCTGATGTGGATCAACGCGCTTAAGAATGCACGTTGCATGAATCAGAATCAACGGTATGAATGCCTTAATGGCATGAACCGGAGCGGGTACGCCGCAAAACCGCGCCTACTC
>VXZL01000388.1:3195-8708 GCA_009845505.1 Candidatus Poribacteria bacterium
GAAAGTCGTTCTATGGCAAACACGTTAAAATATTCCCCAAACGTTCAAGAAACATCGCAGGTTGACCACCCTGGTGTCACCTTTCGAGCGATTCTGCTTGGTCTTATCCTCATTCCACCAAACACTTATTTTATTATGGCAAACCATCTCCGGTTCTGGAGTACTTTGCCGACGACGATGTCTTTGATTTACAATGTCGTGGTAACGTTAGTGGTGTTGACCTGCCTGAATTTCTTGCTCAAGTTACTGCTCCCGCGTTTTGCGTTCCGTCAAGGCGAGTTACTTACTGTCTATGTCATCCTCTCCATCTCCTCAGCGATCGCTGGACACGACATGATGCAGACCGTGGTGCCAGTTATTCCGAACGGTTTCTGGTTCGCGACCCCTGAAAACGAATGGCAACAACTTTTTTGGCGGTATCTACCGGGTTGGATGACGCTTAGCGATTTGTCCGTGTTGCAAGATTTCTATGATGGCGATACAAGCTTTTATAGGCAAAGGTATTTGATGGCGTGGTGGGAGCCGGTTTTATGGTGGACTATTTTTCTCTCTGTTCTGATTTGGGTGATGATTTGCATCGATCTGCTCCTACGTAAACAGTGGATTGATCGGGAGCGGCTTACCTATCCGATTGTTCGCCTGCCCATAGAGTTAACCTACACTGACGGACGGCTTTTTAAAAACAAAATGCTGTGGGCAGGCTTCGCGATTGCGGGCGGTATCGACCTGATTAACGGTATCCACGCATTCTTTCCAACGTTTCCAGAGATACCCGTGCGTAAGGCAGATCTCGGTGTCTACTTCACTGAGAAACCGTGGAGTGCAATAGGGTGGACCCCTGTCTATATTCTCTCGTTCGGTGTCGGTCTTGCTTTCTTGATGCCGTTGGAAATGTCGTTTTCGCTCTGGTTTTTTTACCTGTTCTGGAAGGGTGAGCGTGTCTTGGGTAGCGCGATGGGGCTGCAGATATTACCTGCATTCCCCTACGATGGACCGCAAGGGGTGGGCGCGTATTTGGCTATCGCCTGTTTCGGAGTCTACGGTGGGCGTAGGCATTTTTATGCCATGTTCAGGGGTCTAATAGGAAAGAGAGATGAGAATCTTCCACCTGAGATGCAAGACGCTACGGATTATCGGTGGCCCCTGGCAGGACTGATAGGCGGTCTGCTTTTTCTTTTTATTTTTTCCCATCGCGGGGGAATGGCAGTCTGGATGATCGCGTTGTATTTTGCTATCTATTATCTTCTCGCATTGGGAATTACACGCGTCCGCGCTGAGGTAGGTCCCCCGACGCATGAGATGTTCGTGGCGAACCCACGCCAATTTATTATCGACTCACTCGGTTCGCGGATGATTCCACCGCCGAGTCTAACGATGATGTCGCTCTATTTCGCTTTTAATCGTGGGTATCGAGCGCATCCGATGCCACATACACTGGAGGCTTTTAAGCTCGTGGAAGTCGCAAATATGCGAACGGGACGGATGGTCGTCGCACTTATGTGTGGTGTCTTTTTTGGTATCCTTGCCTCGTTTTGGGCATATCTGGTCGTCTCCTATAATATCGGCGCGAATCCAGGCTTGGGAAGCGGCGGTTATAATCTACTCCGATCATGGTTGTATTATCCGACAGAAACAAATATTCCGGCGGTGGCGTTTATGGGGGTCGGGTTCCTGTTTACAGGGCTTTTATGGTGGTTGCGGACCCGTTTTCCGATGTTCCCGTTTCATCCTACGGGTTACGCCGTAGCGAGTAGTATGTGGACATTCGGTTGGCTCTGGTTTTCCGTATTGATTAGCTGGGCAATCAAGAATCTTATTTTACGATTTGGCGGCATCCGTCTTTATCATAAGGTACTTCCCCTCTTTTTAGGGCTGATACTCGGACAGTTCATTGTCGGTGGCACCTGGGTACTCATCCGGCTAATTTGGCGGATTTCTGTTTATTCGTTTTACCGTTAGCTTGTTGCAATTCAGAAGTCGCTTCTATAGGTACGCAACAAATTGATCCCGTATACGCACTTTATCTCCATCATCACCGAAACCGAGACTAAACCACCCATCGTAACCACGGTCCTTGAGCTGGGCAAACAGGTCCACAAAATCAATTGTCCCCTCGCCGGGAACGAGATGGATTTCATACTCGCCTGTATTGTCGTTGAGGCGGACCTGCCCTATGTTTTCTACGCCAAACGTATCCAAAAACCCTTGCCACCCTTCAGGGACGAGATGTCCATGCGCTACATTAAATGCCCACTTCAGGTAAGGCGAGGACATTGCATCGAAAAACCAGCGTGTTTCCGCCACGTTATGTGGAATGTAGTGGATTTCGGCATGCTCTGGTTCTCGGTTGTGGTTTTCAAAAAAGATGACAATCTCCGCTTCCTCTGCGCGTGCTACCAATCGCTGGATGCGTTCAATGGCAGCGTCCCGGCGTTGGGCAACATCACCGAAATGATACCCACCGTGTCCGATGAGCCAACCGCATCCGATTCGTTGCGCGAGTTCTAAATTCGCAAACAGGTAGTCATCAACGGCTTCAGACATAATTGGGGTGTATTCAGCGTTGTTAATTGCTGAAGATGGATGGATACCTATGACGATGTCATGTGTTTCACACAACTCTCGGACTGTACGGACGCGGGCGTTGTCAAATGAAGCGATGTTGTTCGGTGGGACATCGGCTTGGAAGTCAATATATCCGAACCCATTTTCAGCAGCCCATCGGATCGATTCTTCAATCGGTCTATTCTTTGGCGAGTCAAATCCGAATCGTTTTTTTATTTTATTCTGCAAAATCTCTACCCTCCCGTTGATTCGTCTCCCATTTTCGGTGTGTTGCGAAGAGTTTGACTTCAAAGGGCTGCATCCGCGTCACAAGTCCACCGTCGGATACAGCGGTTTTCTCATCGCCGTAGAGTTCTACAAACTCAGTGCCATTTAGGGCATCCAACCCGACGACTTCAACCCCCATGTGGGCATGCGGATCCTCGTTAACGAGAATAATGAGCCAGTCTCGTCCGGTTCTACGTGCGGTAATGCTTACGCCACGTATTGAAGTAGGTTCTGGTATATCAGTGCGTCCGTCGTCAGTCACTTGCACTGTAACATACCGTTCGACCGGTGCTGTAAGAAAGGGTTGAAGTGCCGCGAGTTCGCTCGTTAGGGCGTAAAGCGATTTCCGAAACGCTTCATGTCCATAAGATTTGAGATAATTGGAGCCCCAGTACAAGATGCCTCTGGCACCATGTGTAATACAAACATACGCCATGAGTCGTGATTCAGCAAAACTCGGAAACGCTGCGATGTCACCGTGTTCATCGTCTAAGTCATTCCACGAAAACGCCTGGAGAACCATCCAAATAGGTCTCCCTTTGCCAATCTGCCGCCATCTGTCCGTTGCGTCGGCGACCCGTATAGCGTGTCGGGTATCTGCTCGGATCGGATAGTCGTCACATCCCGTGATGTCTACGGAGTTGATGTATTGTCGGACAAATTTTAAGTCGCTATCGCGCGCCTCATTTATCCAAATCTGTCGGTTCTGCGGATCGACACTGCGGATGAATTCGATTGCCTCATGCATGTTTGGCATAATCTCTGTAGCGCGTTCTTCAGAATATTGGATAGCGAGTGGGGTTTGCATCCACCATTCACCTTTATTCGGAAAAACCGCTAATCGATCCTGCCGCCAGAGACCGCTATATGCCGTGAAGTTCCACACGACCTCGTCAGGACCTTCCCACACAGCGAGCGCCGGGTGCACTACAAGGCTAAGGATGCGCTCCCGAAATTCAGATGTCGCGCCGGACTGGAGAGAGAGTGGAACCCATCCCATCATCCCGTGGGCATGGACACGATCAAGGGCATCTGTATTGCCGCACCGAATGAGATTAACGCCCGCTGCTGCCATATCTCTGAGTCCATCGTCTCCTGCTGGAAGTTCATAGAAACCGATTGGAAAGAGACGATGCCCGTTTTGTGTTAGGAATCCATCGCCGTGTCCATAGACAATATCGTTCATTGGGAGCCTCCATTTTAGGTGGGATTTCGGATTACCTCAAGTTAGCAAGTGATTCTCCCACCATGAGACATAATCCGCATCGCTTACATCGTGCGAAAGTCCTCGTTTTTCCATGTCTTGTCTGAATCTTTCCGCCATATTTTCATCCCAATAGGAGGTGACCTCGGAAGATTCAGGTATTTCGCCCATGTCTCCTGTTTCTACCATCCATGCGTCGAGCTGCGAGGCAAGTTCGCTTCGCACAGGGTCATGGTCTGGATCGGCAGCGAGGTTATTAGTTTCATACGGATCTGCTTCGAGATCATACAGCTCTTCAACCGGACGCGTCTGTTGCATGAAATGCTGTTGCGCTGGTGTCAATTCGCCACGTGTCGAAAGCAACGGCATCAGGCTCCAAAGCGGATACTGTTGCTTCTTATAACCGTTAAATTGCATGTATGGACGTTCAGGATGGTAGTTACGAATCAATTTATAGCGGTGTGTCCGAATGCACCGAATTCTGTCATCCGTTCCATCGCATCGGTCGCGTGCTGCGAAGACAGCGTCGCGCGGCGTTGCGTCTGGACCGAGGAAGACCTGCCCTTGCATGAAATCGGGGATCTCAATACCAGCAAGGAAAAGCGTTGTCGGGACAAAATCAACACCGCTGATGAGTGCGTCACTAACGGTGTTGGGTTCAACGTGTTCGGGCCATCGGACGATCAGTGGTATGTGGGTGCCGCCGTCATAGAGGAACTGCTTGCAACGGATATGTGCACGCCCGTGGTCACTCATAAAAAAGATGATCGTATTATCCGAGAGGCCCTCATCATCTAAGCGTTTGAGAATTTGTCCGACTTTCTTATCTAAAATCTGAATGCTTTCGAGATAGAGTGCCCAATCCTTTCGGGTGAGTGGGTGGTCAGGATAGTAAGGCGGTAGTTCAACGTCCTCTGGTGGAATAGGATGCTCTGGATCCGGCTTGAAGACGCGGTGTGTGTCTGGAATGTTGATTTGCGCGTAGAACGGTTGTTCTTCAGCGCGTTCACGCCAGTCGATACCGTCAAAAGGCTGTTCTCGTTGGAAATTAAAATCGGTCTTCCCGGGACGGTTGTAAGGTGGTCCTGGACTGTTGCAAGTGAAATAGCCTGCCTCCCGAAAACAGTCAGTGATGAGTCTCATGTCCGATCGCAGTGGCTTATCCCGATTACTTCGATGGTTGTGTGCATCAAAGTGTGTCTGATATGTCCCGGTGATTAACGCAGAACGGCTCGGTGAGCAGACCGGACATGTAACGAAGGCATTGGTGTAGCGGGTACCTTCCGATGCGATTCTGTCGATGTTTGGCGTTTCCACGGCAGGCGTGCCGTAACAGGCGAGGTCTGGAGAAAGATCTTCGCCGTAAATCCAGAGAACGTTTGGTTGTTGCGTAGACATGGGCACCTCATTTCAGAAATTGCTGTCGAAAAGGACATATCAGAACATTTTTAAAACCGCCATGAGAACGCCTATGGCG
>VXZL01000062.1:0-5762 GCA_009845505.1 Candidatus Poribacteria bacterium
ATACCGGTGTCTATGCCTTTCTACCGATAAGTGTACGCAGCGCATCATAAGCAGGTTCCGCAAGACGGATATACTCCTCGAATTCCCACTCGCTCTCGTAACGGCTCGATTCAAGGTGGAAGTGTTCATAGAGTTGCCACTTGAATTGACTGGTCAAATCTTCATTGCTGCTTGATACATTCACCAAAATAACATCTGTAAGGGTTGTAACTTTTTTATTTTTATCATCAAACCGCCGTTGCCCGTAGACAAGTTCAACGTGATACGTCTGCTCAATCCCACTGAGCGCATCGGCGTGCGGCGTGTCTTTTATTCCATCGCTGGCGCGATAGAGTATCGTATCTAATTCTCCTAAATCTGCCCCTGGAAAGAGTGGACCCACAAGAAAAGTTCGCTCAACTGTAGCATTGTAACTATGGGTTGTCAACAACCCTTCCAAAACCGCCCCAATGCCTCCCATTTTTTGGATGGCTTCGTGTGTGGCGTGAACAACAATACTCAAATTTTTTACCTCACTTCATGTCTTTATTTATCGAGATTCGCGCTTATCATTTAAGATTCCGATCCGACGCTATAACAATTTTTAAATTACCATGTGTCTGAGTAAACTGTCAAGGTATTTTCAAAATACGCGGTTGCAGGACAGGTTCGCCCCATTACCGTCCTCAATGATATTCGTCTGGGTACAATCCGCAATCTTTTTGTTGGTGCGATCTGAGATTTTTGTTCTTGACAACCCCACCAAAAGCAACTATAATATAATAGTAGTCGGTTGTCAGCCATCAGTCATCAGTTAAGAGATTTAGATGTAACAATTTACCCCTTCGTTGCGTACCCAAAGTTTAGGAAGATTGTTACAAACCGCTCTTAACTAACAACCGATAACTACTTATAATCTTTCGGAGGTAAAGATGTTAGATAATATTGGACACATTGCCGGCACCATCTGGCACTATCTTGAGGAAAATAACGAAGCCACTGTTACAAAAATAACCCGAGAAATCGGGGAAACTGAACGTTCAGTCCTGATGGGAGTCGGTTGGCTCGCTCGCGAAGGAAAATTAGATTTCGAGAAACGAAAACAAGGCACTTACATCACACTCAAAACACAACAATCAGACGCAGATGTTGCATAGATTTCGGAAGGAGCACGGAACTAAATGAAGCCACTTCGTCAATTAACAGTGGTCCCTACGCTACCGCCGAATCTCGAACCTCTGCGTGAGCTCGCTCTAAATTTATGGTGGACTTGGGATCGTGAAGCCCTCGATCTCTTCCGCTATCTTGACGCTGGGTTGTGGGAAAAAACTTACCACAACCCAGTCGCAATGCTTGGACAGATTTCCCAAGAGCAGTTGGATGAAGCATCAAAAAACAGCATGTTTCTTGCTCGGTTTGAGGTCATCCACAAGAAGTTCAAAGAATACCATCAAACATCTTCATGGTTTGAAACAAATTACAGTGATGATACGCTCGAAAACCTGAAAATTGCTTATTTTTCTATGGAATATGGGTTAACAGAGTGTATGCCGCTCTATTCCGGTGGCTTAGGGGTCTTAGCGGGTGATCACCTGAAATCTACAAGCTATCTCGGATTGCCTTTCGTTGCAGTTGGTCTCCTCTATCAACACGGCTACTTCCGCCAAACGCTTACCGCAGACGGGTGGCAGATGGCTGATTACCCGACAAACGACTTCTATAATATGCCCATCCGACCGGAGAAACGTCTGGATGGAAGCCCACTCCTCATAGAAGTCTCATATCCAGAAGGGACTGCTGTCGCTAAGGTTTGGCGTGCCCAAGTCGGACGTGTTTCGTTATATCTCCTTGATACCAACATCCCAGAAAACCAGAGCGAGGAATTACGGAATATCACTGATTACCTGTATGGTGGCGACGAACGCCTCCGCATCAAGCAGGAAATTCTACTCGGGATCGGTGGATATCGTGCCTTAACCGCTCTCGGCATCCAACCCACCGTCTGCCACATGAATGAAGGACATGCAGCCTTCCTCGCAATTGAGCGGATCCGGCAGTTGATGCAGAGCACTGGCATCCGTTTTGAAGAAGCCTGCGAAGCCACGAAAGCCGGAAATATATTCACAACACATACACCTGTTCCTGCTGGCATTGACTGGTTTCCACCGGATTTGGTGAATTACTATTTCAGCAACTCCTACGACGAGCTCGGCGTTTCTGCTGAAACCTTTCTCGGCCTCGGCAGAGCTAACCCAACCAACACCAACAGTGAATTCAGTCCCGCGCTCCTCGCACTCAGGCTATCGGCAATGCGTAATGGTGTGAGCCAACTGCATGGAGATGTCTCCCGCGATATGTGGAAAAACCTTTGGCAAGGCATTCCTGCCCATGAGATACCTATCAGTGCGATTACCAACGGCATTCATACTCGGTCTTGGGTCTCCGATGATATGCAGGGGCTCTTCGACAGATACCTTGGACCCCACTGGATCGTTGAACTCACAAACCAAGCCGTTTGGACGCAAATCTCAAATATACCTGATCCCGAATTATGGCGCATACATGAACGCCGACGCGAACGTCTTATCACCTTCGCCCGTCAACGGCAAGAACAGAAACACACACTCGGTGGCACTTTAGGGCGGAGCTCACAAGCCCAACTAACCCAATCTAACCGGAGAAAAGAAACTGATAGTGCAGCGATTAAAGTCCTTAATTCTGCTGCATTGACTATCGGATTCGCACGCCGATTTGCGACCTACAAGCGCGCAACGCTACTCTTTCAAGACGTAGACCGACTCGACAAGATTTTGAATCATCCTGAACGTCCCGTACAACTCATTTTTGCTGGGAAAGCGCATCCGCACGACTATGAGGGAAAACTACTCATTCAGCGTATCGCTCGTATCGCAGCAGAACCCCGCTTTTATCATAAAATCGTCTTCGTTGAGAACTACGACATTTGCGTTGGACGTTATCTCGTTGAAGGTGTCGATGTCTGGTTAAACAACCCGCTACGTCCCAACGAAGCAAGTGGCACCAGCGGTATGAAAGCCGCCGCAAACGGCGCACTCAATTTGAGTATCGCAGACGGTTGGTGGGCAGAAGCAAACCACTTAGGCGGCGGATGGACAATCGATACCGGAACGGCTTCAGACGATACAAAATCCAATGACGAAGTACATGCCAACGCTATTTATGAACTCCTTGAAAAAGAGATTGTCCCGCTCTTTTACGAGCGTAGTGCTGTTGATGATGTCCCTTATCAGTGGGTCGCACGCATGAAAACCGCAATGCAGAATCTCGCACCCATTTTCAACACGAAACGGATGGTAACCGAGTACGCCGAGCAGTTATACTTCCCAACGCACCAGCGCTGGTCGGAACTCAACGAAAACGAAGCAAAACGTAGCATCGCCTTAGCGCACTGGAAAAGCCACATTCAGGACCATTGGGGGAACCTCTGGATTGAGGAAAAATCCTCGAATAGAACATCGCTTACACTTCAAAATCTTGAATTAGGTGTGGGTGAATCCACAACAGTGGAGGCAATCATACACACCGATGTCTTATTTCCACATGAACTTGCTGTCCAAATTTATCACGGCGTGTTAGATACCACCGGCGAAATTCACAACGGCAACGCTACACCCATGGAATATAAGGCGGATCTTGGGGGTGGTGCTTATCTCTTTGAAGGAACGCTTACCTTGAAACAGACCGGATTGCACGGCTACACCGTGCGCGCCTTACCCTATCATGAAGATCTGGAATCTCTCTCTGAACTCGGTCTTATAACGTGGGCATAACTATAGTAATTGGCTGTCAGCAGTCGGAAACCGTTAGCGGTTCGCTTAGCAGTTGAGAACGTTTGTAATCCACCAATGCTCTCTTGACTCATTGCTGATGGCTAAAGGCTGAAAGCTATAAAAAATGGACAGAACAGCAGAAATTGCGCGTGAAACAGCAGAAACCCAGATCCAACTTCGCCTGAACCTCGACGGAACGGGCACCTCCACTATTAGCACGGGTGTTGGATTCCTCGATCACATGTTGGAGCTCTTCGCCAAGCACGGCTTCTTCGACTTGGAGATCGAAGCAAAGGGAGACCTACACGTAGACGCACACCATACCACCGAAGATGTCGGTATCTGTTTAGGACAAGCCGTCCAAAAAGCCGTCCTTGACAAAGCAGGCATGCGCCGTTTCGGCAGCTTCGCTGTCCCGATGTATGAATCCCTTGCTAAAGTAGACCTTGACGTTTGTGGGCGCCCCTACTTACACTATGAAACACCGCTTCGGGACGCGAAGGTCGGTGATTTTGATGTTGAACTTGCAGAGGAATTCTTTCACGGATTCGCGAACCACAGCGGCACAACCCTACACATCAACGTCCCTTACGGGACAAACCAACACCATATCATCGAAGCCATTTTCAAAGCCGTCGCGAAAGCCTTGCACATCGCTACACGTCTCGATGCGTCCATCACCGGTGTGCTATCCACCAAAGGCAGTTTATAATAAAGCGAAGTAAAGATATTAAATAGGGCAACCACAAGAGATGCCCCTACAGACGTTATGCAGCAACCCATACTGATGACTAATAACTCTTGAAAGGAAACGCTTATGAGTAACGGAAGCGTTATCGCGGTAATTCTTGGCGGTGGTCGTGGCACACGGCTCTTCCCACTCACCCGAGACCGCGCGAAACCCAGCGTCCCCATCGCGGGCAAATTTCGACTTGTAGATATACCAATTAGCAACTGCCTTCATTCTGGATTCGACCGCATCTTCGTCCTGACCCAATTTAACTCCGTCTCACTGAACCGACACATCGCACGAGCGTACCGATTTGATAGCTATCGACGTGGGTTTGTCCAAATTCTTGCAGCACAACAGACCCTCATGGGGGACGAGTGGTATCAGGGCACAGCAGATGCTGTTAAACATAATCAACCCTACATTCTCAATCCAAGATTCAAAGATGAACACGTCCTCATCCTTGCGGGGGATCATCTCTATCGAATGGACTACCGCAAAATGTTGGCTGTCCATACGGAATCTAAAGCCGACATTACAGTGTCCGTCATTCCAGTCAAGAAGGAAGATACCAGCGGCCTCGGTATTCTCCAAGCAGATCGCACGGGGCGCATCGTAAACTTCGTCGAAAAACAACAAACCGAAGCAGAACTGCTCCCCCTACGCGTAGAACCGGAAGTGTTTACATCGCGCGGCATTCAAGCAGAAGGCCGCGAATATATCGCCTCAATGGGGATCTACATCTTTAATCACGAGGTACTCCACGAATTCCTTAAAGATGACTCGAATGTAGACTTCGGTCAGGATATCATTCCAAAAAGTATCAAAACACATCAGGTATCCGCTTACTTTTTCGACGGCTATTGGGAGGACATCGGGACGATCCGTTCGTTCTACCACGCGAACATTGCCCTTACCGATACCTCACCGGCTTTCAACTTCTACGATGAGCAAGGACCTATCTATACCAACCGCCGCCACTTACCCAGCACAAAGGTCAATAGTAGTAGCGTCCGCTCCTCAATTCTCGCTGAGGGCTCTATTATTGATGATTCGGAACTCGACAGAACAATTGTCGGCATCCGAAGTATTATCTCCAATGGCAGTCGAGTTTATCAATCTGTACTTATGGGTGCCGACTATTATGAATCACATGCTGCGCAGCAGGAGAACACACATGCGGGTATTCCTCACATCGGCATCGGTCAAAATTGCTTAATTCAGAACGCAATTATTGACAAAAA
>VXZL01000062.1:5772-8674 GCA_009845505.1 Candidatus Poribacteria bacterium
ATTCCGTACTCGTCAATCGAGACAGACTCGACAATTATGATGCCGGAAACTACTATATTCGAGATGGCATTGTCATTGTTCCGAAAGATGCGACAATACCCCCCGAAACCATTGTTTAACCGATAGCCTCGATTTTGCAATCGAAGGCCTGCGTAACTAAGGAGAATTTCCGATGCACAGAATACTAACACTTCTAACCATAAGCTTCTCTGCTGTGATACTTTCCATGTCACCGCACGCCACAGCACTGGATACAGACGGACTTGTCGGGGCATGGTTGTTTGATGAAGGCAAAGGGGACACTGTCACCGATTCCTCTGATAATGGACTGGATGGCAAAATCGCACAAGGAAAACCGAAATGGGTTGAAGGAAAATTCGATGGTGCCATGGAGTTTGGGGGAGCCGATATGGTGACGGTCCCCGATGATAACGCACTCGACCTCGAAAACTTCACACTCGCTGCATGGGTGAATATTCCGAAAATCTCCGGGGCATGGCAGATCGTTGCCTCTAAAGAGACCCGAAATCCGACGGGTAGGAACTATGGGCTCTTTGGTAACATTAACACCGGGGTTATTCACTACTCCTTCACAACAAACGCCGGTTGGAAATCGTTTGATGCGAAGACAGCTGTAACCGACGGTGATTGGCATCACGTCGCAGGCACTTACGACGGTTCTGACTTCAAACTCTACCTTAACGGAGCGTTAGACGCACAAGTGTCGCCAGGGACGAAACCCGATACCAGCGATAATCTTTTCTTTATCGGTGGCTGTGACATCGGAAACTACTGGATGTCCGGGAGCATTGACGAGGTTGTTCTCTACGACAGGCCCCTGAGTGAGAAGGAAATTAACGAACTTATGGATGAAGGAATGTCAGTAGCGTTGGACGTACAGCCCGGCGGAAAACTGGTAACCACGTGGAGTCAAATTAAGGCACACGCAACTCGGTAGATTTCAAGAAGCGTTAAGGAGAATCAACGTATATTATGTCTGAATTAAGACAGCAACTCCTCGTACTGCACCTGCACACGCCTGACCTGAACAGTGGCGTGGTCGCTTGGGCGCTGTACGATGGAACGGGTCAAAAACGTCATACCACAGGTGACAGCGAGACACCGCCCTACAGCTCGGTCGTGGAAGCGATGCAAGACGGCTGGCGAGTGATTCAGTTTCCACAACAATTTCCTGCCTATCCCGGCATGGAATATCACACTTCATATCTCAGGTTTGAATATATTCTTGAGAAATTGGAGAAAATCTCATGATTGACAAAAATTATCTACTCAGTACGGAACAGATGGCGAACTTCGTCGCGGACGGTTACCTTCGTTTCGATGAACTCATCCCCCGCGAATTGAATGAAGCCGCACATGCAGAAATGGAAGCCGGTGTTATTGTGCGTGGACGCGGCGGCACGGTTTTAGATGAGGTGTGGGACGACGACTCCGCCGTTGGCAAAGTCTTCCGACTCCCAGAAGTGAAGGGTATCATCCACAGCCTTGTTGGTGAGAATCCGCTCTACGATCATCACGCCGTTCATATCGTCCGTCCGCAGAACGAAATAGGACAAAGTTGGCACGCCGATGCAATTATCGATCTGCGGATGCATTTTGACATCCAGTTCTTCTATTTCTCGCACGACACACCGCGTGAAATGGGCGGAACAATGATTCTACCGGGGAGCCACTATCGCCGCGTCTGTGAGACGGACATCGCCCGCTACCAAAACTTCCTTGGGCAGCATCCCGTCGTCTGTAAGGCAGGCACGTTGCTTGTTGTGCATCATGGCATGTGGCACTGTGCACAACCCAATTTGACCGACCGAACGCGCTACATGTTCAAACTTCGTCTCAATCCGACAGTGCGTCAGTGCCAACTCTGGAACACAGACGATCTCGATACAGCAGCTTTCCACGGCATCTTAGGGAGAAATCACAGATGGTACGGGAACGATGTCAGGCTTGAAATCGTCAATCGGATCAAGCAGTGGCGTTTCCTTACGGGTGATGATTCCTTCGATGTCGGCTACTGGCTCTCTCGACTCGAAAACATGCCAGAGAATACGCAAGCGGCAGCATAGGGTTTCAAACAAAAAAGGCGCGGTTGCAACCGCGCCTACAAACCGTGTAACCCTCAAAGGACTATCTATCTGCCCGTCGTCTGTTACCTGCCCTATTTGCTGCTCTTCTTGCGCCAGCACGTCTCCTAACCTCTCGCATTATTTCCTGACGCTCCGCTGGCGAAGCATTCTTGAGTTTTTCTGCCAACTCCTTCTGGTTTATCCCGAGCACCTCAATCTGTTCTTTCATCTCTATCTGTCTGCGCTTTGCAGCTTCCGCCTGTTGGTTAGCGTTGGCTTGGTTTCTCGCCGCATTATCACCGCCCTCTTTTTCAGAGCCGCCTCCACCAGCCCTGCTGGCACTCCCCCGTTTCGTCGTAAGAAACTGAAGTGCCTCCGTTTTCAGCGTTATCGGCTCCCCATCTTTTTCCAACACAACCTGTTTCGCTTGGATGTCCTTTACAGTTATGTCTCCCAGTTTTTCGCCTATAGTAACAAAATGGTAGCGGTTCGATCTTTTCTCCAGCAGCGTTGCCTGTGCGATCACACCGTCCGGGTGCACAGCCGTGCCAACCAGACTATAAGCCGGTTCGTTGTTCGGTGGTGTCCATCCCAAGGGTCGAAAGAGATTGTTATCAATAATCACCTTGTAGAACGCCGCATTCTCTCCAAAGTCAACTGTCGCTCGATTTTGACGCTGCCGAAATCTGTTACGTTGCGTTTCAGCCTGTTCCGTTGCTTCTATCATTTCTTGCTTTTTCACTGAATCCGCTTCTGGTTTTTCGACCGAACGCATTTCAGGCTTCGTGGCAATAAATTCCGTCTTTGTTTTATCT
>VXZL01000123.1 GCA_009845505.1 Candidatus Poribacteria bacterium
AGAATGAATTGAGCCTATCACCAGACGAAATCCGGGATTGATTTCTGTGAGTTTGCGCGTCGCATTCCTAATCCTGCAAATCCTGATTCTGACGACAAAATGAGTCCAAAATCCGTGTAATCCGCGATTCACGCAACTTATAACTTATAACTTATAACCAACAACTATCCTACAACCTATCGACTGTATACGCCTCCAACAACGCTTCGTCCAAATCCACGCCGAAACCCGGCGCATCGTTTAGGCTGAAAAGCCCATCTTCGGGAGCAGGTCGCAAAAGACGATACAACTCATTTTCAACGCCGTCGCGGGAAGGACCAAAAGTCTCTGCCATACACGGCATCGGGAGGCACGCAGTGAGATGCAAGCCCCACGGTGTTCCGGCTTGGTGGAGCCACGTCGAAATCTCCTGCGCAGCGGCTTCACGAGCGATACACAGACATTCCGTAAAACCGCCCGCCCAACTGATGTCTGGCTGAATCATATCCGCAGCCTTCCAGCGCAGCAATTCACGGAACCCGTATCGCGTAAACTCATGTTCACCAGAGACGATCCATGTCGGCTGAATATCGCGAACTAATTGCGCCATACCTGCGTAGTCATCCAGCGGAATTGCTTCCTCAATCCATTTGATGTCCACGTCAGAAGCCGCTTCAGCAAAACGGAGCGTATAATCCACATCCCAACGGAGATAGATGTCCGTCATCAATTCTACATCCGCGCCGATGGCATCCCGTGCGGTGTGTATCATCTCCACGTTTTCCGCGAACCCGTCTTTACCTTCCGCAAGACCATTTCGGAGCGGCAGCTTACAAGCAGGGAACCCGTTTTCGGCGTAATAGCTGACATCCCCGCCTGTCGCATAAGCAGGAATCTTAAGGCGCGGAGAATCTGTGATGAGGCTATAGACAGGCGCGCCTACAATCTTCCCGCATAGGTCAACGAGTGCAAGTTCTACGCCGCTTAAGGCATAAATAACCACGCCACGCCTTCCGTAAATTGAGGTGATGTGATAGAGACGGTCCCAAATCTCTTCGACATCAAGAGGATCGCGTCCGTGAACAAAATGCTGGAGATGTCTCTCAATAATCAGTGCACCCGCGAGTCCACCGCCGCCGAGTCCGTATCCCTTTAAGCCTTTATCCGTCGTTATCTCGACAATTAACGCTCCGGCTTGCGCTGCGAATGGACCCCGCCAGTCAACGTGCCCTGTTTGAGCAGCTGGTTTCTGCCACTCACCGCCTTTCGCAAACCCCAAACTCGGCATCGCGCGAGGGTTCAAATTGACGTGCCACGTGCGAATTCCAGCAACAGTGTGTCGAGTTTTCGCACGCGTTTTCCACTCAGATGCCAGATGGTATTCCTTAGATTGCATAATGTTCCTCGTTAACCCATAACCCAATAACAGATCACGACGGCAACGCAAAATAGCCGATCCCCGTGAAAAACCCAACGATCATCCATAGACCTACCATCACGTATTCCCCAAAGATTAAACCGAAAGCGACAGGACGAATCTTCCGATAGGTTGAGGCACCGCCAAACTTGAGTGCCATGTATTTGATGAACCAGCCAACCAGAATTGACGACCAGAGATGAAACGGTGGGTATGTTGCTCCCAGTAGATAGCCGATCGGGTGCAACGACCACCAGACGAAGTTCTGCCGCATCCAGAGCATGAAGCCTGTAAATCCCGCGCCTGCAATCATGCTGTATACCTCGTCCCACTTCGTTTCAATCGGGAATTGGATAAGGCTGCTCATCCGTTGAAAATAGTTGCGAGGTGCTACCACAAAAGTCCAGCTCTGTAGGAATAGCGCGCCTTTATCGTAAATCAACGTTAGCGATGCGTAAACAGAGACGAGGGCTGCGACAACAATTGCGATGCCTAAGATAGGGATGAGCCGCCGCCGAGCCAATCGCACCTCGTCCGCCGCCTTAAAACTGTGGAGGAAGTTCGGCATCATGAATTCGCCCCAATCTCTTAAGAACGTCCGTTGGAAACTCAATATCGCCAAACTCTTATGTCCTAATGCATTAGAACCTAAGGTAATATCAATGTACTCTGAGGGAAAAAACGGTGCCTGCACGAGCAACAACCCACCGTTGACAACCATCCACGTTAGCACAACAGATGTGATAAAGATAGAAAGCAGTGTAACCAAGGCGACCCATGTTGTTATGCCAGCGACAACTAAAAATATAACGAGCGTGATAAATCCCAAGAAAAATCCGAGTAGCGCAACGCGGTATGAAACCGGTTCGTTTGAGTCGTCTATCTGTCGTCCGCCCGGTCCTGCCCGTTCCATGCCAAACGTCTTTCTGAAAATTGTCCCAATATGTTCACGTCCCATCCAAAAAACCGCAGGCACAAAGACGAGATACCCACCCATTACTTGACGGCTGCAACTAATCCATGGACCGATGCTCAGACCGATCGCATTCATGATGATATATTGGAGTTTGAAGAAGAGATAGAAAAACCAGAGGCTGAACGACACCTCAAGCGTTAGTAAAGAGGCAATCCCGATAACCGAAAAATAGATGACAAACCGCATCGCGGGCCACCATCCGAGCGTATGCCACGGTTTCTCCGTAAAAACTGTGTAAATATTGTAGATGAGGGGAATCTCTGGCACTTTCGGAAAGTGGGCGTGTAATCCGTTGATGAGGTGCAACACGACAGGAAGTGCCATCCCTGCCCAAAGCAGTCTGCTTTTGAAAAAAGAATTAAGAAGACTGCCACGCTCAGGTTCCGCGGCGAGTTGTATCGGAATCTGAATTAAGGGGAACGAGAATCTTTCACGTTCTACCCACTGCTTTCGGAGAATCGTTGAAAGGCAGAGCGTTGTGAAATAAAAAATAAGAACGAAAAGCCCCCAGATGAGGAGCGGTTCCAGCCAGACCATCCACGGAACACTTTCTGCGGGACCGATGCCCTCATAAAAGTCCGTTACAGCCTGCGGTTCCGTAACAACAAGCCATTCTGGGATATGCGGATGGAGCGTTTCTGACCAGTCATTTTCCGTTGTGGCGAAGTACCGGACCGCAACCAGTGATGGCAGCAGAAACTGCAACAATCCCATTGACGGGATGCCCACTGCAGCAATCAGCATGATCCAGATGACGGTCAGTTCAAGCGCGGAAAAAGCAAAACGTCCGCGCCGCATCAGTTTGCGCAACGGCACATTGACGAGAAATACCAGAAGGAGGATCCCGAAGATTGAACCGACAGGGAGGTGATTCCCCGCAATCTTGGAGTTTTGTAGGTAATAATTGTTGTAAGGCGTGACTGCACACATCGCCGCTACTAACAACAGCCCTACAAGGATAGCAGGAAATCGAATTTTTTGGCGTGACGTGTTGTCAAAACTTGTAGGGGCGAGGTTTCCTCGCCCACCATCTACCCTCCGCTCCGATGATTGTTGCTCCAAAGCCTTGCTCCTACGTGCGTCAGCCTTCTTCTCTTACTGAAGGACTGTAGAGACAGATTTCGGCATCCACGACGCGACCATCAGGGAGTGTGTATTGATTCGGTGTCCCTCTACCCCACGGTTCCTTAAATTCTCGGCTTCGCACCTGATCCGCTGCTTTCTGCGCAGCGACGGCTTCCCATGAGAAGTCTGCCATGAGCTGCTCGTGCAGGGATGCCGCTAACTCCCTATGTGCTGCCTGACCGGCGAGGTTCTCGAATTCGTCCGGATCTGACTCTAAATCGAAAAGGATGGATTCATCTTCAGGAAAGGCGACATACTTATAGCGGGGCGTTCGGAGCATGCGCATCGGACCCGTCGTCTGATTTGACCAGTACTCGGTAATAGCAGTGTCGCGCCAACCCTCACTGTTCCCGGACATAAGGTTCGTCAGATCGTCGCCGTCTAAGCCCTCAGGGATTGGGATCCCAGCCCTTGCACACAGGGTCGGGAAAAGGTCGTTTAATTCGACAGGTGCTGTCACTCTCGCCTCATGCGATTGCGCTGAACTTCTATCCGATACAATTAAGGGCACACGTGCCGCCGCTTCATAGTAACTCGATTTCCACCACTGCCCGTGTTCTCCTGCCATCTCGCCGTGGTCGGTTGTGTAGACGATAATTGTATTATCCAAGAAGCCGTCACGTTCTAAGAGCGCGAGTAAATCCCCGACGGTTTCATCTAAGAACTCACAACAGGCGTAGTAAGCCGCTCGCGCTTTCCGGGCTTCTTCCAGTGGAATGTCCTCTGTGTTGAAGTTATCTCGTAAGCCTTTCGCATAGCGGTGTGTCTGCTCTAAATGTCCCGGCGGGATATTGGGCATATCTACATTGTCGGGAAAATACTTATCGAAAAGGCGTTTCGGGGCTGTCAATGGGAAATGGGGACGGCTATAACTCGCCAGTAAAAACCACGGCTGTTCCGACGGTTGCGATCTTAAATATTCAAGCGTCTCTGTGTTAATAACCCGTTCTTGCAGGAGGCTGGTGGGAATCTCCGTGATACCTGCCAATCGCGTCCGTTGTCGTGTACCAGATGATATCAGGGGGTCTGTCTGATGTCCAGCATGGCCGCGCAGGTCGCCATAAGGTCGAGATTGGAAGCCGTTGAGTTGTTCTTTTCCGCCGAAGTGCATCTTACCAACAAGTGCGGTCGCGTAGCCGTGTTCTGCGAAATGTGCTGGCATCGTGAGGTGTTCGGGGAAAAGAATTGACCCGTTATTCCATGCCGAACAGCGGTGGGCGTGTTTGCCAGTCAGCATGCACATCCGAGAGGGTGTACAAAGGGGGACTTGGCAATAAGCACTCTCAAAATAGGTGCCGGATGCTGCAAGTTGGTCCAGATTCGGGGTTTGGACAATTGTATTCCCTTCACATCCTATCGCGTGTGGACTGTGTTCATCACTCATTAAAAATAGAATATTCGGTTTTTGCGCCATCAATCAGTAAATCTCCTGTAACTTTATAAATGTGCCTTTGTTGTTTCACCTGACCTACGTGTGTGCTTAGAAAGTATGATTATGGAAAGCGTGTATTCAATTTAGTTTACACGATTTATGAAGGATATGCAAGTAGAATCTGAGGTGGATTAGGAGGATAAAAAATAGACGCTATCATGATTTAATTGGGTTAGGACTTACAAAAGTAGCTGCCTTTATTTTTTAGACGGTTTTGCCTTGCGTTTCGTGATACCCATCGCCAATGCCGGTAACACAGCCTCAGAAATATCAAGAGAGTAGTCAAAAATCACCCACCCTGAACCCCCTAAGGAACGGGACAGATAGATCTGCTCAACAACAGCATCTGGTTTCAGAAGCGAGTTAGAAGCCGTCGCACCTATACCCGGATAGATAGCGAACCCTTTGGGCAGTAAAGCAAGTTGGTTGTTTAACAATTCCGTAAAATAGTCCGTATTTTCTGTATAGTTCATCGGGCACACAAAGTCGATATAGCCAGCCTTTGCCCATGCAATCCAATCCTGTCCTATGGAGGTAACGCATGCTGGATAACTTCCGAAAACTGCTGCGGAAATTTTGATCTCAGGATCCACTTCACGTGCCCGTTTGTGCAATAAACGCACCAGACGTGTTATCTGTTGCGTCCGCCACGCAATGTAACGATCGCCGTGTTCCCCTGTCCTTGGTAGGACTTCCGCGGGCCATTTCTCAATTTCCTGTCGTGTTGCACGCACAAATCTTTCACGGCATGCGTCGCAGTAGCAGGCATGGCTTCCCGGATAACGGATATAATCCAAATGGATACCGTCTACATCGTAATTTGTTATAATTTCCAGGACACTCTCCAACTCCAATTGAACATTTTCTGGATGCGATGGGCAAAGCCAGTTAAGGGGTTTGCCGGTTGCAGAGACTTGTGTCCGTCCTGCCTCCCGCAGTTTTTCAACAAATTCTTTCGGCGCGCCTTCCAAGTTCCATGTGATTTTCCATACATGGACCCCCAAGCCGTATTCACGTGCCGCTGTCACACATTGTGCGAGTTGATCCCCGTATTGCGAAAAGGTTTTGCTTTGAGGTAAGACCTGACTCGGATAATGTGCTACACCCGCCCACGCCATATTCGGAAGAATCATGTTAATCCCCGCCGCCGCTAATTCTTTGGCAGACCGGTGCCAATCTCCCGGATACGCGCCGAGTCCGGAGTGGTTCCATACGGCGCGTCCCTCTGTTTCGATGCTGGTGTGTGATAAGAAATAGGCTTTTGAAAGTATTTCACGGCTTGCGCGGGCTGTGGTTATCGCTGCTTTGTAGTTCTTGGCTTGGTATGCAGCGCGCGTCTGCTGCATCAGATCACTTCCTGTTTTTAAAGCCTGTATCGCTTCCTGCACACCGCCTCGTTGCACAAACTGCTCCAGTTTCTCAAAAGTCTTTGTGTGTCCGATAGCAGGCATCGCCGCTATTGCCTGTTCAGCAAGCACTTGCCAAAATTCTGGCACGAGGTGTCCTAAGAGTGCTGCAAGTAATTGGGTCTTCGTTTGAATGTCGTCAGGGAGAAAAATGTGACTAAAAAAAACACCCGCCTCGTTCATAAAAAGCGCAGGTAAACCGGTCGATTTGCCGGTCGCATCGTGCCAATAACCGATGATTTTTGTCTGAGACGTTGTCGGTTCCGCTACTGTAATGTTCCACGAGGCTTGTCTGACAGCGGTGGGTATATCGAGTACTTCAGGTGCGCGCAGTTGAATAGTCGAGAATCGTCCGGGTGGGTCGTCTTTTAACCAATCCGTTTGCTGTAAACCCAGCAGAGGTGCCACTGTATTTGGGAGGTTATAGGTTACAAAGAGTTTACCCCCCTCCGCAACAAAATCTTTCAAAAGTCTTGTTGTTTGTGCGGTTACTGTAGAGTTTAAGGGGAGAATAATTAACCGCCGAAATTGCAGTGCCGCTTTAGAAAGCGACGCTTCTTCGAGCGTGTCCGCGGTGAACCCGATACTGTTGAGCATTCGGTTGAATCGCTTGCTAACAGAACGGGCGTATTGAACATCGCCTTCTGATGTTTGGGATGTAACGGATGGCAAAACGATTGCAATCTTCACCTGCTGTGCGGACACAAAATTGTGTCCATTGACGATCCAAAGCGTCGCGCATACGAGGAGGATCTGCCGGATAATCCCTTGACCTCTGGCGTTTACCGGAAGATGGGTGTGCGAAGTGTTGTCTGCTGTGTATGATAAATTTTTGCTGGCAAATCGAGTCAAAAAGGTCATCTCTTTCTCGCAATACTTTTAGCCGAAAATTTTGGGCTTTGCCTCTGGACAAAAGGGGATTCCCCGGTCTTGCCCAAAAATTCGTCAACGCCTTCGGCAATCGCAGTGGCTATTTTGGATTGATACGCCGATGTTGCGAGTTTCTGGCGTTCTGTTGAATTTGAAAGAAAACCTGTCTCAATTAGGACAGCAGGCACCCTTGTTCCAATCAGAACTACAAAGCGGGCATGCTTAACGCCTCGATCTGCTGCCCCGGTCGTTTGTACCAATTTTCGTTGTACATGTTCTGCCAAACGTCTGCTGTCCTCACTCTTGCTTTCTTGGATGATTCCCTTTAGTAGGGATTCGAGTTCTTGGATGCTATAGCCGGAATTTATATTTTCCCGCGCTGCAATCTGTTCTGAAGCTTTGTCTGTACTGCGGACATCCAGATAATAGGTTTCGATACCGTTCGCTTGCGGGCTTCCGCTGGCGTTGGCATGGATGCTCAGAAAGAGGTCCGCCTTATGTCGCGTTGCGAATTGGGTGCGTTCCTTGAGTGGAATAAGACGGCTGGTCTCTCGTGTCAGGAACACAGTATAACCTTTTGCAGTTAAGATCTCTTTGAGTTTTTTTGAAATACTGAGAACAACCCCTTTTTCTTGGATCACGCCATCCCCTAATGCTCCCGGATCTTTGCCACCGTGACCGGGATCAATAACAATCGTTTTTGCCATCAATCCAAACTCACGCGTCAGTGATTCCGGGTCTAACCCTTTTTTAGCCGATGTTGACGCTGAAAGTTTTGGTTTCGGTTTCGATTGTGTAGGCGTCTGTTTCGGTTTGTTTGGCTGCTCTACAAAAGTCTGTTTCGGTGTGTCTGTCTGTGTTTGTACAATATTTTCAGGAGACGATACTACTTGTTTTCGTTTCGGTTTGAATGCCTGTAATTCCACGGAAGCGGCGGTAACAATTTCCTTATTTGTTGAAGTGCTGATGAGATTGCTATAGAACGTCTCGGCGCGTGTGAGGGAACCTTGCCTCGCGTATAAGCGCGCCAATTCTAATTGTGCGTGATCCAACAACCCAGAGTCAGCGTAGCGGTTTTCTATCATCTGGTATTGTGTGATAGCTTGATGATCTTGGTTAATATGGTCGTAGCAACGTCCTAACCAATAGTGAGTGTATGGTACGTACGGCGAATTGGGGTAGGTATGAACCAGTTCTTGAAGTGCCTTGATTGCGTGTTGGGGTGCTTCGGGGTCGCCGTTCTTAATGCTCCACATCCAACTGGAAGCAATCGCATATTGTGAATCATCGGCGAAGGGTCCTTGGGGATCTGTATCAATAACTTTTTGAAACTCAGGAACCAAGGCGCGCCACTCTGCAGTGGTAGCCTCTTTTTTACCGCTTGCATACGCGTGATGGCGCAATGAAACCTCTTTGTAACCTGACATGCTCATACAACCCGATAGGACAACGAGATAGACAATCAGTAG
>VXZL01000462.1 GCA_009845505.1 Candidatus Poribacteria bacterium
CAAATATCGTCCTGTACAAAAAAAACAGAGAGGGTATGTAATGAAACAGATTACTTGTATAGTTGGAATACTGCTTTTGTCTGTATGTCTCATTCCTGGTGTTTTTGCCCAGAACTTGATGAGCGATGAATTCCAGGGGACGGGTCAAGACCTTCAGTCTTTCTGGCAGGTCAAGGATGGCGATAAGAGTCCTTGGGAGCTGCAAGACGGATTGCTGGTTGCCGAAGCGGGTTTCGATCAGAATGTATGGACTGACGATACATCTACACGTTTTTATCAGATCACGGATCAGCAACAGTTTGATATTGAAACGTCAATGGTTGTTGATTACGCTGACGCTTGTACTGTGGCTGGCATCATCGTGTATTCTGCGACAACAAAAGATCACCAGGACCGTGATGGTCAGTGGGTAACATTGAAATTGTGGGGACGTGGTGCTGCGCAAGGCAACAATGCGGTGCTTCAATACCAACGTCGTCAGAATGATGATGGGGCTTTGGGATATGTTGGTACACAAGTCGACTACAACCCAGACCAAGGTGTTATTCCGATTGAGCTCCGCGTCGCGCGCGATGGCGATGATTACGAGTCGTGGTTCAAACCGAATGCAGAAGGCGATTGGGTCTCGGTGAGTACAGTGACCAACGAACTCGAAGATCCGCTTGAGGTTGGCCTCTACGTCGGTATCTGTGAAGGCGCGAGTGCTACGGGTCGGATGACTGTTACTTTTGACTATTTCCTGGAGGCATCCAGCCCGGCGACACCGGTTGACCCGCGCGACAGGCTCGCTGTTACGTGGGGTGAACTCAAAGGACAGTAATCGCGAAAGTTGTTTGTAGTTTTTGGGAGTTGCTGGCGGCTCTAATGCCGCCAGTTCTTTTATGAGGAGGTGAGATTTGAGGTACACCGCTATTTTATTTTTTATTGGTTTTGTGGTGCTTTATGGCACTTCTACTGAAGGGGCAGAGTCTCTGGGTGATCCTTTTGATGGAAATGCTTTGAAGAATCCGAATTGGAAATGGAAGACCTCTGATGTGGCAGATGTTGAACCGAAAGAATGGGATCTCGGGAAAACAAAAGCCGGATGGTTTCACGTCACGGGTGAACTGAATCGTAATCTCTGGCCCTCAGACACAACGAATCGGCTCTATCAAGAACATGAAGGGGATTTTGACATAGAGACGCACCTGTACATGGACTATGAAGATGCGTGTGTTGTTGCTGGGGTCGTTGCCTACTCGTCAACAACAAAGGATCGCCAAGGCCGCGAAGGTGAGTGGGTGACGATTAAACTCTGGGGTCGCGGTCCCGCAAACGGCAACAATGCTGTTATCCAATATCAGAAACGGCAGTTTGATGCGGGTGAGGGACTTGTGGGTGTTGTTCCGAATTTCCAAGACCCAGCGGGTGAAATGGAGCTCTACATGCGGCTCCGGCGTGAAAAGGATACGTTTACGGCGTGGTGGAAACGGAAAGCCAATGATACTTGGATTGACATCGGTGAAACTGAACAAGAGTTTGATGAACCGCTTGAGGTTGGGATATACGTCGGTATTTGCGATGGCAAAGGCGAACAGATTGCGCAGTTTGAGTATTTTGAAGACCTTCTCGTGCCGTTTGATGTTTCGCCGCGTGCGAAGCTGCCGATTGCTTGGGGTGACTTGAAACGACGGCATAGCATGTCGGATAGTCGTTAGCTGTTGCTACAGTATTTTTAAAAACAAATTTCATATCTATTATTTGTTTGTTGTAACTCTGAAAGAAGGTTTATGGCTACATTTTATAAAGGTGCGGGGGTTGGTACACATTGGCATAGCCGTGATTCTCGCCGAGTCGGTTTTACCGCACGTTCACCTGAAACAGGTCCGACGACCGAAGCATTGATAGCTCATGTCGCAACAGGAACTATCAACAGTCCATATATTTCACTCACTCGCTCCTACGCAGTGGCATGGCACTATGCAGTATTTAGTAGTAAGTAGAGAACCAACATCAGGCAATCCCGCCTACATATATGAAATAGAGATTGATGATTCGCTGCCTCATGGGCTTAATTTACTGGATCCGGCCAAAGAAGTTGTTCATGTTTTACCTCAACCTTTACGAGGGGTTGTTGACATGGAATATATGGCAGATCGTCTGAGTAAGCAAACATCTCAAGTCCCTAACCCGACGGGAGATTTCTCGTCCAATTTTGAGATGAAGTTAAGGACACTTATACATGCACAACGGGATGTGGAAGTGTTAATTTACGGTTATATACCTCCGTTTTGTGTAAAGCACCGTTTTGAAGTAGAATTTTCTCTATTAGATCTGCCTGTTTCATAGGAGAGACTATAATGAACATGTATGAGATTCGTAGCGTTGACCTGAAAGAGGTGCCAGGTAATGATTTCATTAAATTCCTTAAGATAGAGATGCCTGAAAGAAAGGGTCATGGTCCCGTTCGCTTCGCTAGGGTTCGGTACGCTTTAAACGGCGGTCACACTATGGAAGAGAACGGTTTGCCTATAGACTTGGGCAAAGGGATTTTTATCGCAACGCTTGAGGATGAAGAGCTCTGCGGAATTTCTCGAAACGAATTAGAGAAAGTTTTGCAGGAAGCCGCAGTCGAGATTGTTAAGATTGCTTGGAAAGAGTGGGATCCACCTAATATCCTTAAAAGCATATTAAAGGGTTATTCTTACCTGCAATATGATGAACACCTTTCTAAACCCCCAGATGTTTTGAAGTGCTGTGTTACTGATCCAAACAGTTCACGACATGCGGAAGATATTTTTGAGATAGCCCGTAGGTTAAATGTTACCACCGGTGAGGACTACAAGGTGTTCTATGGGGGTAACTCCAGTGAGGACGATAATTTCGATGAAGTCTGGACATGGTTCTCTTTAAGGAAACTTAATTTTCAAAAGGGCAGTTCTAACGAGAAATAACAGATTTCCGCCTTAAGATGAAATGCACCTATTTCACAATTCTTGTCTTTATCCTTGTGATCTGTCGTGATTTCGCTATTGCCGAAGTCAGTAAAACTGCCCAAAAGGTCCTCACCACAATAGAATGGATCTCTATCTCCGAAGGCACGTTTCTGATGGGTTCAACCTCTGAAGAAGCGGCAGCAGCTTACGAAGACGCGAAGTTGCGGAGTTCGATGCTTGAACGGCACACCTTTGATGCGGAGTTGCCGCAACATCAGGTCTATCTGAGTGCTTATGAAGTCTCGCGGTATGAAATCACTAACGCCCAATACCGTGCCTTTGTTGAAGCGACGAACCGTCCGACACCGCGCGGGCATAACAGTGAGGAGACTTGGGCGGATGAGACGCTCAACACTGATACGCAGCCCGTTGTGGGTGTGACGTGGTTTGACGCTCAGGCGTTCGCGGAATGGATTGGCGGAAGTCTTCCGACCGAAGCACAGTGGGAACGCGCTGCACGTGGGACTGAGGCACGTAGATATCCATGGGGAAACACGCCACCCAAGGCACGTCAGCACGCCAACTTCGCACGTCGCTACAACCGTCCAGTATCGGTCGGACAGTTTCCGCAAGGTGAATCACCAGACGGCATCGCCGATCTTGCTGGGAATGTATGGGAGTGGTGTCTCGATGAATACAGTCCAACAGCCTATCAGCGAGGTGGTAGCAATGTGGCCCGAAATCCGCTCAATCTCCGCTTTCGAGATGTGCTTCGAGCGAGGGTGATTCGTGGGGGTGCATGGGATGTTGGTCGCGCGTTTCTCCGTTCAGGTTTGCGATTCAAATTCTATCCTTTGGATTCAACACATACAATCGGGTTTCGGGTCGTCCGGCCGCGCCCGGAGATAAAAGAATAACCTGCCTATCACCATGTTTCAACCCAAACACTACCTGTCCCGTTTTTTGACTTCCATACTAACGCCTTTTCTCCTTTTCGTATTTCCACACCTCAGCGATGCTGATCCGTATTTCCGCGATGTAACCTATGCGATGAAACTTGATTTCCGGCACGTCAACGGATTTTCTGCGGAACGCCGACTCGTTGAGACGATGGGCAGTGGTGGGGCACTCTTTGACTTTGACAACGACGACGATTTAGATCTCTACCTCGTTCAAGGCAATTCACTCTCTCCGTCAGCAGAATCTCTACCTAAGAATCGACTTTACCGAAACGATACTGGTATTTTTGTTGACATTACAGCGTCTGCAAATGTTGGTGATACCGGCTATGGGCTCGGTGCTGTCGCTGCGGATTACAATTCTGATGGGTATCGCGACCTATACGTGACAAACTTAGGGGAAAACGTGTTATACCGGAACAATGGAGATGGCACGTTTACAGATGTAACTGAGCAAGCGGAGGTGGGGTGTCCACTGTTGAGTGCGAGTGCGGCGTTTGCTGACATTGACCGGGATGGCGATCTTGATCTCTATGTGTGCAACTACGTTGAATATGCGTTGGAAACCGATATCCCGTGCTATTACAAAAATAGTTTGCGTATCTATTGTGGTCCTAACGAATATCAAGGTATTGCCGATGTATTGTACCGAAACAATGGAGATGGTACGTTCACGGATGTTACAAAATCGGCAGGGGTGTATGAACCGACGACGCGTGGGCTTGGTGTCGTCTTTACGGATGTGAATAGCGACGGTTGGGTGGACATCTACGTCGCGAACGATATGTCTCCGAATACGCTTTTTGTGAATCAAGGCGATGGGACTTTTCAAGAGGAAGGCGTGCGCCGCGGTGTTGCGTATAACGGTGATGGACTCGCAAACGGCTCGATGGGTATAGACGCTGGCGATTATGATAACGACGGCGATATAGATCTTTGGGTGACGAATTTCGCGTTGGAGGCGAACTGTCTTATGCAGAACGATGGCGATGGTTACTTTGAGGACGTAACATTTGACACAGATCTCGCCGATCCGTCCTTCTACGCACTCGGTTTCGGTACTCGTTTTGTTGACTTTGATAACGACGGTTGGTTAGATATACTCGTTGGGAACGGGCATATCTGGGATAACGTGGAACAGATTGATGCAAAACAGCACTACGCGCAGCCTGTGCAACTGTTTCGCAATCAAGGGGGTACTCCAGAAAACCACATGGGTTTTACCGAGATTACCGCTGAGGCTGGATTGGATAAAACACCTTATGTCGTCCGTGGGATGCTCTTCGGGGATATAGATATGGATGGCGATGTGGATGTTGTTTTGTGCCAGTCAAACCGTCCAGCAGTTATTCTCAGCAATGCAGTTGGCAATGCGAACGCGTGGCTAATGGTGAAATTGGTTGGTACAGATGGCAATACCGACGCGATCGGTGCGCAAGTTCAGGTAGAGACGGACGGCATGACGCTTCTGCGCGAGGTTATCTGTGGGGCGAGTTATTTGTCAGGCAACGATCTCTGTCTCACCTTTGGATTGGGAAGGGCAACGCGGGTAGACAATCTCCAAATTCGTTGGCACAACGGGCGCGCTCAGGAGTTGGGGACAGTCCCAATTCGTCAATCTATAGTGCTTTTACAGGATTGACACAATTGGTTGTTGGTATTACAATATACTATTATGAAAGTCGTTGAAGAGAGAGAAGCGTGGGTTCACACGCACTTCATCCTTGATAGTTTTTACGTCACAGAGCAGGAACGTCGGCAGATTTCTATCAATGTCGAGCCGGAGTTAATGCAACTCGGACTCCAGTACGGACTGACGTATAACATCGCGCCATCAAAACATCGCGCTATTGTTGTGCTTGAGTGTATACCGTTTGACCCGGTTAAAGAGATTATCAAAAAATTGATTAATGATGTGATTGCGGACTTTCCGGTACGGCTTCCTGAACAGCGGAATGTTGTCACGAATATCACCGTCACCGATCCAGAAACGGAGCGGGCGGATGTTAGTGTCCGAGCCCCGGTGCAGTAAGAACATGTGTTCCCACAGTGCCCTCAGTGATGTTGAAAACTGAGGGAAATTCGTCGCACCAACCGTCGTTCGCGCTTGGACAGAATTGGCGTGAGTTGCCTTCAATAGCCGTTACACCGGGAATGCGCGCAGCAAGTCCAGCGGAATGCAAGAAAGATGCACCCGGACACGTCAAGTCCTGAACAGCGAGGAACATATCGTATTCCGCAGCAGCGGCACCCATCAGCAACGCCTGAGATTGCCCCTTACATGCCTTGAGCGCAACACCGGAATACCCTTGCTCTCGTGCCAATAGAAAAGTCTCAAAATCGGTCAGCGATTCGTCTATCACCACCGGTTTTATCTCGGCGGCTTTGTGCATTTTATTTTCGGGATGCGCCTTTAGATTCCGATCCGTCGGCTGCTCGATGTAAGCGAGGCGTTGGAAAGCTGCGGGCTCTGTTTCTTGAATCTGGCTGAGAAATGCCAACAGATATTCCACATCTTGACAGGTTTCGTTGAAATCGGCGGAGTAATGCCACGTGTCAATACCGCGTTTTGCCTGTGTTTCTGCGGTGACTTTATCGATTGCGAGGACACGCGCCACGTCCCATTGGAGATCGTCACCGTTGAGTTTAATCTTCAGGTGTGTCAATCCGTCAGCGACAATCCATTCGGGAAGCGTTTCGGGTAGACCGTCGTTGAGGCGTTCGGCAATATCGGCATCGGTAAGCGGATCGAGTGCGCCGACGAGATGATAAAGCGGCATGTTCGACTTCGGTTGACGTGAAGTATACTGGTCGAGATATTTTCCAACGAATTGTTCATTCAAAAAGTGTGACAGATCTGCCTCAATAAAATCTTCGCCTAAGCCGTTGTAGCTATTAATGCCGTTTGCTTTCCCGAACCCGTCATGAATTGCTGCGTCAATAGGACTCGTTGTAACGACGGTGCAGAGTTTGGGGATTGGTGATGCGAGCTGCATGGTGTTGGACAACGCGTCGGCGATTCGCAAAAATTCGGGTTCAAGCACTTCGGAGAGTTCAAGGGGATGTGTGCATAATGTGCAATCTTGTGTTACTTTGACCGCTAATTCGGCAAGTTTTTTCATCGCGGCGAGGCTCTGGTCGAAAGGGGCATAACGCGGTGGGAATGCCCAGACGTTACCGAGCGGCATCGAGCCTTTGCCCTCTGCCTCTTTGCCGTCGCGCGTCTGAACTCGCATGCGGACGTTAAAGAGTACACAGTGATCTGTCGGAACACCGCCGAACTTCAAGGGGGTACGGTATTGGTGTTCTTCAAAGTCGTAATGAACATCAAGGATACGAATATCTGTCGGTTTTGGCATAATTTCCTCATTGCAGTCTGTTTTCCTTCATCGTAACTGATTTTTTATGGCACGTCAAGTAATTTCTCTGTCCTTTGCTCCATGACGAAACGGAGGCTTCTTCTCAATGACATATAACCCAAAAGTTCAAAAACTCACTTCACTGCTCGATAAACATCAAGCATACCGGGATACCTGTCTGAATCTTATTGCTTCGGAGAATACGCCTTCGCCGTTGGTAGAAGAACTTTTCGACGAACGGTTGGCGCGACGGTATGGGAATTATTCTGGCACTGACCTTTACCAACGCAATTACAAAGGCAACCGTTATATTGCCGAAATAGAGGTATACACGCAAGCGTTAGCGAAGGAGCTCTTTGGCGCAGCGTATGTCGATTTCCGTCCACTATCAGGGAACATTGCGGGGATTGGAACAACGTTTGCATTAGCGAAACCGGGGGACACGGCATTAGAGGTACATAACGGACACCACTATGCTGAAAAATTGCTCTCCTCACCACTCAAAGTGGAACTACGATCGATTCCGATTCCGTGGGACGGACAACGTTCAAACATTGATCTCGACGCAACGCTTGCGCTAATTGCTGAATACAAGCCGAGTATCGTTAACGTCGGTTCCGGTGTATTTCTCTTCCCACAACCTGTGCGAGAACTGAAGCAGGCGATGCGCGAAGCGAATCCAGATGCCTATCTCATCTACGATGCCTCGCACGTTATTGGACTGATTGCGGGTAAACGGTTTCAGTCGCCCTTCGATGAAGGGGCGGATGTGATCATCTCCAGCACTCACAAAACATTGGCGGGACCACAGGGCGGCATGATTCTAACCAACGATGCGTCTATTGCTGAGCGGGTTGCGAAGGGACTTTATCCGTTGTTGATGAGCAATCACCATCTGAATCGGCTTCCAGCATTAGCGGGGACGTTTATAGAGTGGATGGAATGCGGCAGGGCGCAAGCAGATGCGATTGTTGAAAACGCAAAAGCACTCGGAGGCGCGTTAGCGGAACGCGGTGTTCCGATACTGGGTGCGGATCTCGGTTTCACGGAGTCGCATACATTGATACTAATTGTGGATAAATATGGGGAAGGTGGTGCACTCGCCAATCATTTGGAAGCGTGTCATATTATTGCGGGTGCGGCGGGATTGCCGCCGGAAGTTGGCACGTCTGGGTTGCGTATGGGTGTTCAGGAAGTTACGCGGTGGGGGATGACCCCGGCGGATGCCCCGGACATTGCGGATTGTATTGTTGCTGTGCTTTCTGGTGGGAGTCCTGAAGCACTTAAGCCGAAGGTCGCGGAAGTCGCGCGTCGGTTTGATGCGATCCAGTTTACTGTAGATTAAAATAAAAAAACGGAATAAGTCGTTTTGGGATTGGTTAAATTGAGTTTCACGGCTAATTC
>VXZL01000523.1 GCA_009845505.1 Candidatus Poribacteria bacterium
GCCTCGGAATGCGAGCGATTAAAACAGAATATCTATGGAACGGGAAAAAAGCCGAGGCCGACCTCACCCCACTGGCGTTGGTGGAACTCCTTGAGAAATCCCAGTTACCCAATCGTGTTGTCGCTGTGGTTACCCAAGATGCCAAGCGTGAAACATGGCAGATTTTTCGTGCAGGAATCTGCAGAACTCTTAGATTGAGTCCTGAGTTAGTTGAAATTCCTAACGGAAGCAGCACTGACGAAATTCGTCAGATTCTTGAGACTGTTGCCAATCGCGTGCCAGAAGGTGCTGATCTGACCCTTGATGTCACGCAGGGGTTCCGACACTTTCCATTTATTTTTTATGCCTTGGTACTTTATCTTAAATCGCTTCGCGGTGTCAACATCCGCGGTGCCTACTACGGCATGGTTGAAGGGATACCGCGTGATGATCCCAAACCCATCATTGATTTGCAGCCACTCCTTGAATTGCCAGAATGGTTCCACGCTGTCCGGATGTTCCGCGATCAAGGAACAACAAATCCGATGGCGAACCTCCTACAGCCACTATCGGATACGTTAGATAAGGAAAAAGCCGAATTGTTCAAGAGGGACTGCAAGGAAGCAGGGAAGGAACGTTTAGAGCAAGCCAAGCAAGTCAAGGGGACCGTTGACTCGCTCAAAAGTTATGCTTTTGCTTACGAGTCTGCCTTACCCTTGGAATTGGAAAAAGCCAGTAGAGGGCTCATAGATTCAATTCAAGCACTTCCTACGATAGATAGTCCGAGTCTACCACCTCTTGTTGGTGAACTTACCGAGAGTATTGTCAGCGCGGCAGAAAAATCTGCGTTTGAAAAGCGTCCACGGAGAGGGCAATGGAAAAAGAGTATCCCTTTAGATGAGAATGAGTTAAAGCGTCAGGCGTATATGATTGATTTGTATTTGGAACGAGACCAACTTTCACTGGCAGTCGGTTTGATGCGCGAATGGGTAGTTTCTTGGGCAATCTGGAAATCAAGCAAAACTGAGGAAATTAAGAATTGGCTGGAGCTTGATGTGCGGGAATCGTATAGCAAAGAACTCGGTGCTATCGGTGCAGCTGCAAGAGGTGGAGCATCCACATCTACACTTACATCATTAGTTCCGAAAGGATTCGGCAATTTCTGGAATCAGCTGACGATAGAGTTACGCAATGCCTTGCATCATCATGCAATGCGGATAGACGCACTTGAAGAACCTCCTAAATCTCTTCAGAGCGTTCAGAACTTTTGGAATACCTTAAAATTGGTTTGAAAACTATTTTTCCATAAAACTAATTTGACTGACGAAAATGCGCAGTAATACAGTAAATATTAAGGATATTTGATGCCAAGACCACAACCTCACACGCTCCTCTGTACAATTGGAACGAGTTTATTATATCCCAACCTATCCAATCTCATTAAAGAAGAACAAACTGACCCCATCCGTATTGCGCTGGCTCAGGCGTATGCCGACAAAAATTGGGTGCAAGTAGCAACCCAACTCCATAAGATTAATCCAACCGAGAGGCTCTGTGGTGCAGAGATTAACTCTGTGACGGATCTTCTTGCACAGCGAATTATTGAGAAAAGCTACCTCCATCTATTTCACTCCGATACCGATGATGGAAAAGCAATCGCCCAAATTTTAGAAGCCTATTTCACACAAGGTGGTTGGGCGGTAAAAATTCATTGTGTAGAGGGCTTACGCGACGATGACCCTAATCTCTTTCGGACACAAGGTCTGCGTAATCTCGCCAAACTCTTTGGTGAACAGGTCCGTGAGTCGAGACAAAACTACATTCCATGTGCAATTAATGCAACGGGTGGTTATAAGGCACAAATCGCTATTGCCGTTCTCATGGGTCAGGCACTTGACATTCCAGTGTATTACAAGCATGAACGCTTTGATGCAATTATACCTTTTCCGCCTATGCCGGTAGCACTTGATTTTTCGCTCTGGCAGCGTGCCAGTGGTATGTTTATGGTGTTGAGTCGCTCCAATGCTTGTGAACCGTGGGAAGATTTCAGTGAGGATTGGGATGAACGCTTTGAACCGTTAATCAATCGAGAAAGGATTGACAACGAGGATTATCTGTCACTCTCAGCCACTGGACAGATTTTTCATGAAACTTTCCGCTCACGTTTTCAACAATTGAAGACGACTGCTCTTCCGCGTATCGCAAATACCAATGAGAAAGAGCAGCCAAAGTTGGGTAATCACGGGTACAATCAAGCTCGGTCTTCTATCTCGCGTTTCTTGCAAGAAGTCACCGATGCGAGATACTATGTCCGATACTGCTACTCAACCTATTGGAATCCCGATCTGTCTGAAGCGACACGATTTCGCCTTTCAAGCGCGGATATCCAAGGCATATACTCAAATGGGACCTGGTGTGTGAAATTTAAAGTATTCACAACAGCAGAGGATGAAAACCAATTACCGGTCATTGTAGCAGATCTCAATGATTGGTTAGATACAAAGTAGATTACAGATACACAGAAAGGAAGCCTTTACATCATGGCTGGTGAATCGTTTGTAATTGTAATTGATACACCTTCTATAAAGAAGTATGTCTTTGGTAGCGATCTCTTGAATGAGGTGCGGGGTGCCAGTGCGCGATTGGATCACTTAAACCGAGTCGAAATGGAAAAGTGTTTGACTAACCACCGTAACATAGAGCATGTAGACGCAATTTATGCCAATGGCGGGTCGGCGCAGTTTATAGTACAGGCGGATGGTGCTGCTGAAGTTAGAGTCGCGTGTACAAACATGGTTCGTTCTATTAGCGAGCAAACCGGAGGCGAAGTAGGGATTGTTTATGGAGTTGCACCGCTCAATGATAAAGTATCCTATACAGAGACAGTGCAGATGGCGCATTTCCAGTTACGCTGCCAACGTGAGTTCGCGACGTGCCATCGGAGCACTTCCTTAATTCCGATCATGATGGAATGCGGTTCTGCACCACACTTGCCTGCAGGGCATACGGATCCTAATGGTGATATGTTGTCCAAAGCAAGTTACGACAAAAGACAACACGGGCGCGAGATACGTCATCATGGGCTCTGGGAAGGGTGGATGCAGTATTTAGCTAAAACCCCGGACGCGTGGCCTGAGGAGAAAGATTGGCGAGAACTACGGTGCGAGGACCTGACGCAGATAGGAGATCGTTCCACATGGCGAAATTACATCGGCATAGTCTATGCGGATGGAAATGCGATGGGCAAAATTGTCCAAGAACTGGATCAACCTGAGACATTCCGTCAATTCAGCTATATTGTTGATGGCAGCATCCGAGAGGCATGTTTCTCCGCGCTCAGTGAGATTTCTGAGCCAGAAATTAATGAAATTCGAGAGACTGTTGGACAGAAAGGTCCTTTTTCTCGCCTTGCTGCCGATATTCTGCTCTTAGGTGGGGATGATCTATTAGTGGCACTACCGGCTAACCGCGCACTTGACTTTGCCCTGAAGGTCACCAACAAGTTTGAATCCTTCACAAAAGATAGAATTGATGCCCTCCAAGATCAAACAGCAAAGCGATTTTTCCAAGAACGGCTTAATGATCAAGGTTTCACAATTTCTTGCGGCGTTGCCATTGCAAAAAGCAACTATCCGTTCTACCTCGCGTTGGATCTTGCAGAACAACTTTTGAAGAATGCTAAACGGCGCGACATCCGCACTTCACAACCTACGGAACAGAGTGCCGCACGCATTGATTTTCATGTCGTATCAGGTGCGAATAGTTATGCACTTGAGCAAGTACGTAAGGACACGTATCAAGTATGGACTGATTCCGCTACGCCGCGCACGCTTCGCCCCCTGTCTTGCGTCCAATTGGGGCAACTCCGGATAAGTGTCCAAAACTTGAGAAGTGCTGGATTTCCTCATAGCAAATTGCATGAACTTCATGAAGCGGCACTTTCACCACATTGGATTCAAACCTCTTTGCGCATTCAAGAAATTTTTGCTCGATGTCAGCATAGTCAAGATCGATCGCAAAGGCGGGCTTTATGGGAATCAATAGATGATTTGTGTCCAGAAGAATATCGTTTTGAATTTCCATGGTTTAGGCAGGACGACCAACGAATACTCTGTGTAGCAGATCTGGTAGATGCCTACCGTTTATTTTCTTAGTTAGGGAGGAGTTTTGAGCATGCAACCTCATCGTCTGGATTTGTCTTATGAGATTGCTTGGAAAGGGCGTTGGCACGTCGGTAGTGGCTATCAGTCAGCAGTAGCCGATAGATTGCTCCGCCGCTTAGGCGGTCCTGATGGTGTCCCATTTGTTCCGGGTTCTCAAATCAAGGGTGTTTTGCGCTATCAATGCGAACGGCTGGCACTCACCTTCGGTCTTGACGCGGTTAACCCCCACGCTGGTATTGAAGAAGACGAAAAGGTTTTGGTAACGCATTTTAAACCATTGACAAAGTCGACCTTAGTAGTGGATAGGCTCTTTGGAAACCGTTATCAAGGGGAATGCCTGTTTGTAACAAATGCAATACCTGTCCCGTCAGAGGAAACAATAATTACCTCCATACAACCCCGCACGGCCTTGGATCGTCTTACAGGAACGGTGATGGAACAACATCTGTTCACAACGGAGTTTTCAGAGGAAGGCACCCGCCTTCAAGGCGGTATTCGTGCTCGGCATCCCGTTGGGGTTCTGACCCAGGACGGAGATGGATTTCCTTTACCGGTGTGGGTGGCACTCCATCATTTGAAAGCGAAACTGCTACCTCGGCTCCACGTACGACTCGTGCATACGAAAGAGACACAACCCGAACGGGACCGATTGCTGAAATACAGTCACGGTGTATCCACTATGGATACGGTCGAAACAGTGTCGGGAAATCCAGCGACTGTACGCAACGACATAACCCAGAACCTCCTACACAATTTGCCAGACAATACGACTCGCATTCACGTGCATTATACGGGGGGTACGAAGGTGATGTGCGTTGAAACCGTCGCTGCGGCAGAAAGTATTAAGGCTTTGCTCCCCTCACAAAATATGGATATAGAAACCTCCTACCTGGATCCACGTGCAGATGCAGGTGCAACCCTCATAGACCGGAACGGAAATGTCTTAATCTCAGATACTCGCAAGGGAGTCGCGCCTTGGCTGGAGCGCATCGCTGAACTCAACGGTTTTGAACTCGGTCCATTTCCTTATGCCTACTGGGATGAATTGGGTAACAATCAAACGAGAAATTGTCCCGCTCCTGAAACGCTTAGTGAAGCACAATTGGCGAAGGGCCGTGCAACACTGAATAGTGGGAGGTATTTGACACCGGAACTTCTTGAGCACGGGGCGTACGCAACCTTTCAGGGTGCCTTGGCAGCCATCTCGCGGCGGTGCCCAGATCGGAGCAACTATAGACTTTTCCATAAGGTGTATGTTCGGCGTGCCAATGCATCAGATGCAAGTGTGAAACCTTTTGAACTTGACGTGGTTGCAGTATTGGGCTACCAAATCGTTGTCGTTTCCTGTACCTTTGCTAAGGAACATGCCCGGGTGAAGCAAAAAGGGATGGAGGCTATTTTACGGATGCGGCAACTGGGTGGTATTGAGGCACGTGCCATCGTGTTGTGTGGGGCTTCGCAAGAGGCACAGCAGCTGATCCAAGCCGAATTGAAAGAAGAAACAGGGCATTCAAGCCTGTCTTTAGAAATCTGGGGAAAAGATACATGGTATCACCTCCAGCAAACATTTCATCGATACCTACGCACTGCCTTCGGTTGGGCGTGAACATGCCATGCTCCAAAACTTCAGATTCGCACGCTACCGACTCACATACACCGTCCAAGAACCCCTGAGGATGCCCTACTACAAAGGCAACGTCTTCCGCAGCCGGTTTGGATATCTCTTACGCGACATCACCTGCATCGGCGGTGCAGCACAGTGCAAAACACAATGTCAGTTCCCAGACAGGTGTGTCTATTCTAAATGCTTTGAAACGCCCGTCCCCGATGACAGTCCGATGCTACGCGGGCAACCCTTCGCACCGCATCCGTTTATCCTGGAACCCCCACGCACTCGGAAATTAGACTATGCACCGGGTGACACCTTTACTTGTAATATAACGCTTATCGGGGACGCAATCAACCTGCTACCGTGGGTAGTGTTCACCTTCCGCGAGATAGGCAAGCGAAGCCTCGGTATCCGTGGCAAACGCGGACAATGCCATCTCAACACAATAGAAGCCCTACCCGCACAGGGGAGCCAAGACATCCCAACAATTTACACGGCAGAGACCGAACTCCTCACAGACGATGGGCTAATTCTTGGACTTGATAATGTCCTGAAAGGCGTGCCTCAGATTGCCAATGCGATTGAGTTGGAATTCCTCACGCCTACCAGTATCAAGATTGATGGGAAGTGGACAAGTAGACTCACCTTTGAACACCTTACCCGAAACCTGCTCCGTCGGATCCGGTTCCTGAGTTATTTCCATTGCGGTGAAGATTTAGACGTAGATGCCCAGGCGGTAATTGACGCTGCTAAGGCTGTAAAGCATGTATCCGATTTGCGCTGGATTCGCACAGATCGCTACTCCTACCGCGCTGAGAAATCCGTGCCGATGGGTGGGTTTATCGGGAAGGTTCGCTTTACCGGTACGTTGGAGCCGTTCCTACCCTTTATCTATCTCGGCGAGTATCTACACATCGGGCATCATACAGCGTTTGGGTTCGGACAGTATTGCATCGGCCGCGACCCCAAAGTAAACTGAAAGATGAATCCGCTGAAGATGCCCTGAGTTACGCGAAGGAATTTAAAAAGAAATGCGAAAATTTGGTACTGAAGGACGCGTCGAGCCCACACAACACTATTTTGTGCCGCGCACACGGGAAATTACCGATTTCATCAACCGCGTCAGAGCGGGTAAATACATCGTCCTGTTCGCGCCGCGACAAACAGGCAAAACGACCTTCTTCCGACGCGTCATTGACGTACTCAGCGAAGGAGCAGGAACCGAATCACCCCTTGAGACGGTCTCCCACCTAACCCTCCGACAGGGTGCTGCTACCACATCTGATGCAGCCTATTTCCCCATTCGTCTTGATTTCCAAGTGTGTCGCAATTTATCAATCCGTGAGTTTTACACATACCTATCAAAAGAGATCCGTACCCAAATCGAAAGCGTCTTCCAGAAACACGGGAGTATGCCTTCTCTGTCTCAATTTTTAGATGCCACCACACTCACCAACCACATTTCGATGATTGACTTTTTCAGAGAACTTCAAAGACTCCTGCCAAACCAGCGGATTCTCCTGATGATAGACGAGTTTGATGGTATTCCCCAAAGTGCTTTGAGTGATTTTTTGTATGCGCTCCGCCTTATCTACCTGTCCGATGAACCTCGATGTCCGCACAGCATTGGCATCATCGGGGTCAAAAGCATCAACCAACTCAATTATGATCGCTCTGTCTCTCCATTCAATATCCAAGACGAATTCCGCTTACCGAACTTTACGCTTGAACAGGTACAAGAACTGATCGAGCAATATACGGACGAAGTCGGACAGGTTGTCGCACCAGAGGTTATTGCGTCGATTCATAAGCAGACCGCAGGACAACCCGTACTCGTCAACCGATTTGCACAAATTCTCACGGAGGAATTAGACATTCCAAAAAACGAAACGATTACAATGGCGCACTTTACGGCTGCACATACCCAACTCCTCCGAGGGCGGAACACCAACATCGAGCATTTAACAACCAATATTCGCAAAGACCCGCGTTTTGAAAATATTTTGATGCGAATTATGGCACGCGATGAAGGGATAGACTTCAACCTACGCAATCACATTATTGGGGAACTTGCCACTTACGGGGTTATCAAAGAGGGAACTGATGGAATGTGTGAGATTCTCAATCCGATTTATCTATATTGCATACTGCAGGCATTCAAACCCCTCGTGAATGGATTGGAGGATGAATACTTCCCTGAAGACACCAGTGATGACTTTCGGGATTACCTTACACCTGGGAATTCGATTGACATGGTGTCGTTACTTGATAACTTCCAGAATTTCATCGCGCGCGCAGGGTTCAAGATTCTACAAGTGCCGGATACCCCCCAGGAATCGGTCGGCCAGCATCTTTTGATGGCATATCTTGACGCGTTTGTCAGACAGATCGGGGGTATGATGTACATTGAGGTTCAGACAGGGCGAGGACGGATGGATATCATTGTGACGCACAATCAACGAAAATACATCGTTGAGACAAAAATTTGGCGAGGCACGCACTATTATCAGTCAGGGAAGCAGCAGCTGGCGCGATATCTCAAGTTAGAGGGTGTGACCGAGGGTTTCTACGTCGTGTTCGATCATAGACAGGTACCGGAACCCCGTATTGAGACCTCGATCGTTGAGGGTGTGACAATTCATTGTTATGTCATCCCCGTTGTGCAGGAAACGCCTACCGGTGTATGAAACACTCAAACACTCAGTTGTACAGTTGCCCAAAAAACTTGACATTTTTCCGTATTCAGCGCATAATTCATACGCAAGATTTGTATATCGGATGGAAACGCGTTTCAAACGTCCGAAAGCGTTGTCTCAATTTGGCATGCTCCCAACTATGCGGTTGAGATCTGGCTGACTAACTCCCAATGTAGCGAATTA
>VXZL01000074.1 GCA_009845505.1 Candidatus Poribacteria bacterium
CTCCTTAAGGTTGCTATAACACCGACAAGTTCCTTGAATAACTCTTTTGACATATAAACCTCCTTTATTTTATTCCTGTTTTACTTTTCAATTCCTTCACATGTTTCTCGACTTCTGAATAGCGTTCGGCTTCTGTGAAATAGGTGAGATAGAGCTTATACAGCTGCAAGGCGCGAGTATAGTTTTTCTGTATTTCTGCCGCGCGTGCGCGTTCCTCTAAGGCATCTGCTTTCGCATTCAGCAGTTCATGAAGCACTTGCACTGCACGTTCTGCGAAGATACTCCGATTATATGTTTCGCGAAGACTTTCTAACGCCTTAACCAATTCGGCGTAGGATTTCTTATCTGCCGTCTCTTTTATCAGGTCAAGTTGTGCCTCTGCTTCTGTAGCGAGCCGTTCCGCTGCTTTTTTTGCTCGGCGGCACAGTGCTGTATCAGGCAAAATCTCCGCAATTTGGTCGTAAAGCGCGAAAGCCTCACCCCGCCTGTTCCCCCTTTCAGCTGTTTGTGCTGCTGCGAATCCTGATTCCACCTGTTTTGCCGGTCCATGAGCGATCAGCCATTCTCGCATTCTTGTTTTCGCCAACCACGCTGCGGAGAGTTTGTGCGTTTCATCTGCCCATGCCTCAAACGTCACATCGGCACCCCAATCTCGGTACAACTCTGAGGCACGTTTGGCGCGCGGATAATGCGGATCATCGAGTGCTCCAACGCCAAAAAAGACGGGGTGTCCCTGAATCAGTTTTGGGGGCGGTGGATTGATATCCACATCGCGTCTGCCTGCACCAAGGACAAGCCTTCCTGCTAACCGGTCTAACAATTGCTCGCCTAAAACTGTTGTTGAATACCCACCTTGGCTGTAGCCTCCCATAAAAATGTAGTCTGTAGCAATGTTCAACCGTGTTGAGAGCAGTGTCAGCACTTCCTCAAAGAAGCGTATATCAGCGGCGGTTGCGTTAGGACTAAGCCCCTTATAGTAAGCGTCAGTCGCGTAGCTCATACCCACAACGATAAATTTTCGTCCTTTTGTTATCCTTTTGAACATCCATGTCGTTGCTTTTCCACCCCAGCCGTGATAATAAAAAATAATAGGAAAAGGATGTTTGTCTGTATAATCGACGGGAACGTAAACCAGAAACGTCTTGTCAGTCTCTGGGGCTGTCATACGTACTTCCGTGCCGGGTAACAGTTCGGGTATATCCGCAGCAAGATCACCACAGAACAAGAGCAGTAGAAGGGCACTGAAACACGTAATCCACGTGCCATAGTAACAACATGAATCGCTATTAGAATAGAGAGGGAGGCGTATTCTCATGCGTTCGTTCCATTTTCCTGCAGTGTTTCTAAGTGAATAATCAGTTGACCGAGTTGTAATCTCAGCAGTAGCGTATAGATTTGCATTAGGAGTGTGACCTGTCCCTCAGTCGGCAAATCGCTGGCATGAATCACAGCGAGCAACCTATCGGCACGCTCGCGTACCTGCGCTGCTTTGTCCAAATCATCTTCTGCCGTTTCTGGTGTGCTTTCTTTGATGAATTGCCAAATCCGATCTTGGATTTCGAGGGTATAATTCTTTGCCATTGCAGTACGCGCCCGTTTTGCAGCGTCCACCCAAATCGTGTTCGCCTTCCAATTGAGCATAAATGCTATGCTGTTGATGAGTACATCGCGCGGACTATCTTCGCCAGAAAGGAGTTCTTCAATGTTGGTAATCCCTTCCGCTTCTGCTGAGAAGGTTCGGACACGCGTATATTCCTTCAGATTTTTCAACATCAATTCGTTTTCAGCGATGAGATGCCAAAAATCCGCACTCGTCGAGAGCAGCACCTCCACACGATTGCAAACCGCACTCGGAATTTGTGCGCGGATACAGGAATAGTGGAGACTGTGGAGTTGACTCCGAAAGTCTTGCAAACTCTCAGTCGTTTGCATCGTTGATGCGTGGGCGATAGGCGGAAGGAGTTCTCCGCGAATCTGGTCTAACAGTGCAGGAATCGTACGTTCAGCGTTCATATTTTTCGGTATTCTCTCAATCTGGAATTTTTTATCCAACCCTACAGCAAGAAGTGTTTTTGCTTGGGTGTTTCCACCAGGATTTGGAAATCCCTCCTACAGAGGAACTGAATGACCCTACTTAATAGAGTAACAGGTTTTGCCTAAAAAGTCAACTTGACAATCGGGCATGAGGTACGCTAAAATACCGATAAGAAACACAAGGAACAGTGAACTACTATGAAACTGCTTATCGCTGTAATCATCAGTATTGCTTTCTTTGGGACATTTATGAGTTCCGCTGACGAAAAAACCGAAACAAAACCGCCGAAAGTGGGGGACACTGCACCAGATTTCGTGCTCCAGGATATTGAGAAAAAGGAACATGGTCTGAAAAAACTTCAAGGCAAGATCGTTTTCCTCATGATGGGCAACCGGAAGATTCGGGAGGAAAGTAACAAATGGGCGGAGGCGTTCCAGAACGATTACCGAGAGAACGCACAGGTTACCGCTTATCTCATTGCTGATATGCGGAGCGTCCCGAGGTTCATACCAAAAAGTTTTATCAGGGGACAACTGGAGAAAGATCCACCGCCTGTGAAACTCTTACTGGATTGGAAAGGTGAAGTGCATAAGCGGTATCGGACGGAAGAAGAGAAACCGACGCTCTATCTGATCTCACAGGAAGGGACGATTGTATTCTATGAAAAAGCAGATTTCAAGCCCGAAATTTTCAACGAACTTAAAAAAGAAATTGATACACTTTTAACCAGAGCTGGAAATAAAAACGAAAGGAAATAATTATGAAATATCTCGTCACCGGTTGTGCTGGATTCATCGGGTGGAGGGTAACAGAACTTTTGCTTGCGGCGGGGCACACTGTTGTAGGGATTGATAATATAAATACCTCTTATGATACACAAGTAAAGCACTGGCGGCTTAAGCAACTCGAAGGTACTCCCAATTTTCATTTTCACCATTCTGACATCTGCGATCAGGACGCACTGCGGGCAATATTTGATGCGACGTATGATGCTATTATCAACCTTGCTGCACGCGCCGGTGTACGGCATTCTGTCGAAGATCCCTGGGTATATGTTGACACAAATATAACCGGCACGCTGAATCTGCTGGAGTTGTGCCGCGAGTTTGAAGTCAAAAAATTTGTGCTGGCATCGACATCAAGTCTTTACGGATCGGATAACCCGCTTCCGTTTAGTGAGGAGACGAATACAGACGGACCCTTGTCTCCTTACGCCGCCTCCAAGAAGGGGGCTGAAGCGATCTGCCATAGTTATCACCATCTCTACGGCATCGACATGACAATCTTCCGTTTTTTCACCGTCTATGGACCCGCTGGTAGACCCGATATGAGCGCATTTCGCTTTGTGCATTGGATTAGTGAGGAGAAACCGGTTATCGTTTATGGGGATGGTAAAGAATCCTCACGAGACTATACCTATCTTGATGATGTTGCAAAAGGTGTGATCGCAGGATTGAAACCGCTCAAATATGAAGTGATTAACCTCGGTTCGGATAGTCCTATTGTACTTATTGATACGATCCGACTGATCGAGGAACTCCTTGGTAAGAAAGCGAACCTCTCACATCAACCCTTTCACCCAGCAGATGCCCGCGCCACATGGGCGAACATCCGAAAAGCAGAGGAACTTTTGGGGTGGCGACCACAAGTCACTTTTCGAGAGGGTATTACTGCACTTGTCGAATGGTATCAGGCGAATCGAGAGTGGGCGAAGAACATCGCGACAGACTAAGCCGCTATTAAGAGCTTAACTGCCTTTTCCAAAGCACCTGCGTCTACTTTTATTTTTGCTATCTCTGCCTCGCGTTGCACATAATTCAGTGTATGTTCGGCACTCATCGGTGCTGCGATGTCCTGAACAATCTTATGGAGGCGTTTCACGTCAGCCTTCTTGATGCCGGTCTGTGCTTCTACGCGAGTGTGTAGCGCGGCGGGTGATTCTATCTTCTCAGCAGGGGTCTCGCGCTTGGAACGGGTGCGGCTGGTTTCGGACTTCGGACGCGCCGATGCGGTAGACTCCGTTTTCGAGCGACGAGTTCTTGGGCGAGAGGTCTTCTGTCTGGAAGACTGGATCTTCCCAGCCTCAAGTGATTTGATACCACACTCCTTACACACCTTTGCTGTGGCATCCGCTAAAGTCATTGTTACGATTAATTCACTGATCGCACCGCAAAGATCGCATTCAGAAAGGTCTTCAATACTCGTGAGGATCTCTGCGTGTATTACCAACATTTTTTCCTTATCGGTTTTCGTCTGCTTTTCCTTCTGACAGAGTGCTATCAGTTTCTGTGCTGCTTTCTCGATTGTTTCTAAATGTCCCATCTTTTCCCCCAACTGCGTAGGCGCGGTTTTGCGGCGTACTCGCCCAAATGCGACGTGCATTCTAACCTTGCCAATCCGCACTGTCCAATTAATTAATGCTGGTATCCACCTTAGAACCATCTACGAACGAGGCTGTAGGAGAATGGAACGCCAGCATTCTGTCCAATTACTTCGCTTCCGATGAGGCGATAGCATTTTTATCCGTATACAGCTTATATTCAAAACTATCTATCAGGGCTTCACAACTTGCAGAGATAATATTTTCTGAGACACCAACAGTTCTCCAACTCCGTTCTCCATCACTCGCTTCAATAAGCACTCGAACCTTGGAACCCGTCCCCGCTTTGGTATCCAATACTCGGACCTTATAATCTATCAGTCGAACTGTCTGCAAGGCAGGATAAAACTGTTCCAGTGCCTTTCGGAGTGCTGTGTCAAGTGCGTTAACGGGACCATCGCCATCAGCAGCGGTATGTGCCGTCAAACCGTCCGGCGTTGTGACCTTTACGGTTGATTCAGAGCGCATAGCGAAATCGCTGAACTGTTCAATAATCACGCGAAAACCGACAGGATCGAAAAAGGATTCATGTCCGTTAAATACCTTATGCGTCAGCAGCTCAAACGACGCTTCAGCGGCTTCATACTGATAGCCTTCTTGTTCTGCTGCTTTCAGTCGCTTGAAGAGTTCCAGCACCTGTGGTGAATTTTTGTCGTAATCTGGGTACTCCTTCTCAATCTTTTTCATGATCGTGCCGCGTCCTGCTTGATCAGATACGAGAATCCGTTGCGTATTGCCGACACTTTCCGGGACGATATGTTCATAAGTGAGGCGGTTTTTGCGGATGGCATCTGTATGCAAGCCACCTTTGTGGGCAAAGGCGGAGCGACCCACATACGGCTGGCGTTCGTCGTGAGGGAGATTTGCTAATTCACTAATTAACCGCGAAACTTCTGTTAACCCTTGCAGCTGCGTATCGCTTATACATTCTATTCCGAGTTTGAGTTGGATTGTCGGAATAATAGAGGCGAGATTTGCATTTCCGCACCGTTCACCGTAGCCGTTGAATGTGCCTTGTACATGGGTTGCACCTGCTTGCACAGCCAGTACGGAGTTCGCTGCACCCATGCCAGCATCGTTGTGTGTATGAATACCAACCGGTAGCGACAACTCGGAGAGCACAGTTGCTACGCCTTCTTGAATTTCTAACGGCAGTCTACCGCCATTGGTATCACAGAGGACGAGGCAGCTCGCACCACCCATTGCAGCTGCGCGTAGGGTCTCTATGGCATACGCAGCGTCATCTGCGTAGCCATCAAAAAAGTGCTCCGCATCATAAATCACTTCGCGACCGTTCCCCACAAGGTAGCGGACGGAATTCTCAATCAATTCCAAGTTCTCCTCTGGTGTTACCCGCAGAACGTCGGTTGCATGGAGTCGCCAACTTTTCCCAAAGATTGTGATAGTCCTTGCGCCGGTATCCAGTAGTGCAGATAGATTCGGATCGGTTTCGGGGGTATACGTAGGATAGTACGTGCTACCAAACGGCACAATCGTCGCCGTTTCTAATGTCATATTTTTGGCGCGTCTGAAAAATTCTATGTCTTTTGGATTGGAACCCGGGTAGCCTCCTTCAATATAGCGGATACCTAATTTATCGAGTGCTTCTATGATGATGAGTTTATCTTCAACAGAAAACGCGACGCCTTCTGCTTGGCTGCCATCCCTGAGTGTTGTATCGTAAAATTCAACCATAATGCTTTTCACAATAAGTTTTGGCTTACGCTTTTGCGTATGGGCTTGCAAGCTTCCCCTCTATAACGCCAAAATTCGGTGTCTCCTTTTTGTGTGTTTCTGTCGTTTTGCCTGTCCAATTCGCCTACTAATATTCTATCACATTTCGGGAAAAAAGTCAAATTTTACTTGTGTTTTGCGTAGTATCAATCACGCCCGATGTGCTTTGTGTTTTGATAATTCGTTCAATTGTGATATTATTAAAACCCATGAGAACCTATATTATTTTATTCGTTTGCCTCGCGTTGTTGCTATCAGGTTGCGGGATATTCGCTACCAAGCCGGTTCAAACCGAATCGTCAACGACCTCTGTAGATCCGATCAAAAAACTACAAGCTGATATTGATGCCGTCTTGCAGGACACCTTGTTTACGACCGCCAGCATCGGCATCAAAGTGGTTGCTGTTGAGACAGGCGAAGTGATCTACGGAAAGAACACACGTAAACTACATCACCCTGCCTCTACAACAAAACTCTTCACAGCGGCAACTGCTTTGGCAAAATTAGGAGCAGACTACCGGTTTGAAACAACAGTCTACATTGATACCGATGCGAACGCGGAAATCGTCAACAATGTGTATCTCAAAGGTAAAGCGGATCCGGTGCTTCAGCATGATGAGCTCGTAAAATTAGCCGATGCGCTTCTGCAGACCGGTGTCCAATCCATACAAGGTAACATCGTCATCGACGAAACATATTTAGACCGTGTGCCTGAAGGTCCGGGGTGGATGTGGGACGATAGACCGCTTATAATCAGTGCTTTAAGTATCCGAGAAATTGAACCCGATACAAACACATGGAACCGAGCATACGCGTGTGGACATCTTCTAAAAACCGCCCTTATGGAGAGAGGCGTTAGCGTGGTAGGGGAGGTGGTCTCTGGAGCAGTGCCATCAGATGCACAGGTCGTTGCTAAACATTTATCGCCGCCGCTCGCTGATATTCTCAAATTAATGAACAAACCCAGTGACAATTGGATTGCCGAATTGGTTTTCAAAACAATCGGTGCTGAAGTGGTTGGCGAACCGGGAACATGGCAGAAAGGAAGGCAAGTTGTCACTGAATTCTTGAGTGAAATCATGGGCGACACACCACTGCACCGATTTGTTGACGGTTCTGGACTTTCTCGATATAACCTCCTCAACGCTGAGCTGCTCACAGAGCTGCTCGTTTATATGTATCAGAATTTTGAGTTGATGCCGGAGTATCTGGCATCACTGCCGATTGCTGGTGTTGATGGGACTTTAAAAAATCGGATGCAAGGTGTGTACGCTGAAAAGGTATTGCGTGCGAAGACAGGAACGTTGAGTGGTGTTTCGGCACTTGCCGGTTATACCATCACAGCAGATGATGAAGTCTTTGCGTTCGGCATTCTCATTAGCCACTATGTCGGTTCACCGGCACTTGCGCGAGGTATCCAAGATAAAATCGGGGATTATCTGACTGGGTTTAGTCGTCGTCCAGAGAAAACAAAATAAAGCCACGCTTGGACTTGCCATCTCAAATTACAGCAGGTGTGGTAAAACCACGCCTGAGTGAGAAAGTGTTGAAAGTAGTTGCTATCTGATTCTATACCTCAATCAAACCGAGACGTAATATCTGGCGGTGGCTCTCCCACGACAGACTTTCCATCTTTCAGTAACGGTTCCGCATTTCCCCACAAACGACTCCCGTCATGCGACAGAAGCGGCTCGGCGGAATACTGTGCCAGATACGCACGTCGAAGGTTATTCGTGTAGTTTGTCCCGCTGCAGTGGAAATTGATACTCGTGAAGGCAACAATACTTCCCGCAGGTACAACAGCAGGTACACCCTTTTCTGGTCCGAAGTAACCCACCATATCGTTGCTACCCTCTTCACGGATATGCTTTACCCATGAGCGGATACCGATACGTGAAAAAGGCATCACGTAGACCGTTCCGTTCTCTTCGGACATATCGTCAAGCGCACACCAACAGGTAAGGTATGGCTTGTGGTCGGGATAGCCGACGTAACCAGAATCCTGATGCCAACTGAACTTCATCCCCGCTTCCGCACCTTTGACAACGTATTGTTCCCAGAAGAGATACGCCGTATCGCCTAAAGTCGCACGACAGACTTCTGCCATCAAGTCGCTGAACAAAAATTCACGAAGTTTCGGCTGTTTCCTAAAGCAGTTTGAGACGAAATACCGTTTGTTGCGGTGATTGATACCGAGGACATCTGTATCCTGACGATCCATCTCAGCGTCCATCTGGTTGATAAAGGTTCCACACTCACCGCGGAGCAGTGCCAGCAGTGAATCTGGAATAACGTTTTCTAAAATGCAATAGCCTTCCTCTTGGAATTGCTGTTTCTGTTCATCAGTTATATTCATATTTTTATTTATTCAGTTTCTGTTCTGCGAATTTTAGGTTTGGTTCGTAGTAGTGCGATTTATCGCACGTCCCAATATTAACAACGGGCAATGAATTGCCCTACTACGAACAGAAT